>NZ_JAVVES010000031.1:0-29233 GCF_032250955.1 Sulfuriflexus sp.
GGGCATCTTTGGTTAGCTTTCTTTGCACGAGCAAAGAAAGTAACTCGCGCCGGGGTGGCGCGAAAAGAACAGCCTAAAAAATTTAAAAGCTCTTCGTGTGCGAAGCGCACACTTACCGAACAGCACCCTGTCGAAGCTTATCCTTGTATACCTGATAACGATCCAGCATATCCCGCCAAACCGGGCCCGGTTTACCGTTGCCAACCGGGAGACCATCGAGACGGGTCACCGGCAGGATCTCCCTGGTGGAGCTGGTCACCCAGATCTCGGTAGCCTCGCGCAGCATCGACATGCTGATATCGGCTTCCTCGCAGTCGAGCCCGGCATCGGCGGCAATTTCCAGCACGAGGTCGCGGGTCACCCCGGGTAACAGGCACTCGTCCTTGCGCGGGGTCAGGATATGCCCGTCGTGCACGATAAAGACATTACTTGCGGCACCTTCTGTTACCTGCTCGGCCCGGTGCAGAATAGCCTCGGCGGCACCGGCCTCGCGGGCCACCTGGCGCATAAGGATATTCGGCAGCAGGGCAATGGACTTGATATGGCAGTAGCGCCAGCGGATATCGTCGTGGGTAATGGCGGCGACACCATTTTCCAGTTGCTCCGCGGGCACGGGGGCCATCGGCGTGGCCATCGCGAATACGGTCTGCTTGATGGTCTCGGGAAAGACGTGGTCGCGCCTGGCGACACCACGCGTAACCTGCAAATAGATCGAGAGGTCATTCTGGTTGTCGCGGTTGCGCCGGATAAGTTCGGCCAGCACTTCGGCCCACTGGCCATGGTCCAGCGGCCTGGCCAGGCGAATACCCTCAAGGCTGTCATCGAGGCGCTGCAGGTGCTGTTCGAGGCGCAGCAGATGGCCGCCATAGGCCGGGATCACTTCATAAACCCCGTCGGCAAAGACAAAGCCACGATCCAGTACTGATACTTTGGCTTCTTCTGCCGGCAGGTATTCACCATTCAGGTAGACGATGGCCATAAGCTAGGCAAACAGGTCTTTGAAGAAGATGAGCAAGCTATCAACAAGACGTTTCCACCAGCTACCTTCCTCGATTTCATGCAGGGCAACCAGTTCGCGACTGGCAATGACCTTGTCGTCGAGGTTGATATCGACGCTGCCGAAGACTGCATGTTTGTTCACAGGTGCTTCGATAACCGAGGCATAACTGATACTTGGCTTGAGTCTTTTATAGGTGCCACGTGGCACGGTAACGTACAGATCTTCCTTCAGGCCGAGTGCCAGCTGATCCTGTTTGCCTTTCCAGATTTTCGCATCGCTGAGTGTTGCGCCGGCTGCATAGAGTTGGTGCGTGCGATAAAACCGGAAACCGTAATTCAAAAGTTTTCTTGATTCCTGTTCGCGGGCGCGTTCGCTAGCGGTACCCAGTACAACCGATAGCAGGCGCATATCATCACGTAGTGACGAGGCCACCAGGCAGTAACCGGCCGATTCGGTGTGGCCGGTCTTTACCCCATCAACAGTCTTGTCACGCCAGAGCAGTTTGTTACGGTTGTACTGGGTGATATTGTTATAGGTGAATTTCTTTTCCGAGTACCACTTGTAGTGCTCGGGGAAGTCACGGATCAGGGCGCTGGCCAGCCTGGCGAGGTCGCGCGGTGTCGTGAAATGCTCCTTGTGCGGCAAACCGGTGCTGTTCACAAAATGGGTGCCTGACATACCGAGTCGCGCGGCGTACTGGTTCATCAGGGAGGCGAAGGTTTCCTCGCTGCCGGCGACGTGTTCGGCTATCGCCACCGAGGCATCATTGCCGGACTGGATAACAATGCCTTTGAGCAGGTCTTCGATGCTGACCTGTGTATTGACTTCGACAAACATGCGCGAGCCGGGCATGCGCCAGGCCTTGTCGCTGATGGTCACCTTGTCGGTAAGCTTGATATTGCCGGACTTCAATTCATGCACAACCACATAGGTGGTCATCATCTTGGTCAGGCTGGCCGGTTCCATCTGTTTGTCAGCGTTCAGTTCGGCGATGATTCGGCCACTGTGAAAATCCTGCAGCACATAGCCGCTGGCGGCAAGCTGCGTGGCAGCCGGGATGGCCTGTGGGGCGGCATTAACCAGGGCCGAACTGAAGAGAAGGAGAAAAACGGTCACTACTTGAAAAATATTGTGTAAGCGAGTCATAAAATTAGTCTGGTTACCCTTGAATAGATCATCATTGTAGCCGCTTGCCGCGACCATGGCGAACAGGCCGGAGAGCCTGTCAGTCGGTGACCACCCGGCTGTTGTGAATGCCGAGGGCGGCCAGTTTGCCGACTAATTCATCGGCAGTCTCGACATCGGGCACAGGGCCGAGGCGAACACGGTAGACGGTATTGCCATTATGCTGCGTTTCGCTGACTCGGGTGTTACCGAGTGCCGCCTCAAGCAGCCTGGCGTGCAGACGTTCGGCATTGTCACGACTGATAAAGGCGCCGACCTGCAGGTACATATTGTTGATCTTGCCTGCCGGGCTTTCTGTTGCCGGCGCGGGTGCAGTTTTGGCAACCCGGCTGACTGCGGCCGGCTCGCCGGGATTGATCGCACGTACCTCGACGAAGCCGGTGCCCTTGCCAAGGATACCGAGGCGGTAGGCCGCGGCGTAAGAAAGATCGATGATCCGGTTCTCGTGGAAGGGTCCACGGTCATTGACCTTGACGATTACGCGGCGATTGTTCTTCAGGTTAGTAACTTCGACATACGTTGGCAGCGGCAGGGATTTGTGTGCCGCGGTCATGGCATACATGTCATAGGGTTCACCGCTCGAGGTGCGACGACCGTGAAACTTGGTGCCATACCATGAGGCAATCCCTTTTTCGGCGTAGTCGCTGCTGCTGTCCATGACCTGGTAACGCTTGCCGCGCACCATATAAGAAGCGGGGTTACCGTAGCGACTGCGCGGTTCAGCACGCGGTATGGCATCCGGCACGCTGGACAGGTCGCGACGTTCACTGGGCGCACTGTCCTGTTCTTCGAAAACATAACTGCCGCCACAGGCGCTCAGGCCTGCGCAGCAAAGGATGACGATGAGTTTACGGGCCGGGTTAACCATGTCCTTCCGCCAGTTGTGCTTCTGTATGGCGAGTACGAATTTCATTGGCAAGTTGATAAACAGCCATCGCATACAGGGCGCTGTGATTGTAGCGGGTAATGGTATAGAAGTTGTCCAGACCCAGCCAGTGTTCATGGCCTTCATCCCCTTCGAGGTTGATAACGGCAGCGAGTTGCTGGTCGTTCAGTGTGGCCGCGATATTTCCGAAACCCTGTGCTTTCAGTTTCGCGAGGCTGTGTCGGGGTTTGAGTTCATTTTCTTCCAGCAAGGCCTTGTCGTCGACGGCTGACACATCCAGCCTTCGGGTGACCGGCTCGCCGGGTTTCCAGCCATGGCGCCTGAAGTAATTGGCAACACTGCCGATGGCATCGGCGGTATCGTTCCAGATATCCCGGCGGCCGTCGTTGTTAAAGTCAACGGCGTAATGACGGTAGCTGCTGGAGATAAACTGTGGCTGCCCCATGGCCCCGGCGTAGGAGCCGAGCAGGCTCATCGGATCGACCTGTTCTTCGCGGGTCATGAGCAGGTAATGTTCCAGCTCGCTGCGGAAAAACTTGCTTCTCGGTGGATAGTCGAAGGCCAGTGTCGACAAGGCATCGATGACACGAAAGCTGCCCTTATGCTGGCCATAGCGGGTCTCGACGCCGATGATGGCGACGATAACCGCCGGATCGACACCGTATTCCTGTTCGGCACGGGCAAGCAGGTCGGCATGGCGGCTCCAGAACTCGACGCCGCCTTCAATGCGGGCCTCGGTGAGAAAGATGGGGCGATAGTCTTTCCAGGCCTTCTTTTCAGCGGGGCGCGACATCGCCTTGATAATGGACTCCTTGAGGCGGGTTTCGGCAAACCATTGCTGCAGCTCCTGCATCTCGAAACCGTGCTGACTATGCATTTGCTGGATGAAGCTTTTTACTTCGCTGCGCTCAGTGAGTGCTTCTGCCTGGGCGGGCAGGTTAAACAGGCTGAGCAGGCAGAAGGGTAGTATTTTCAGGTAGCGTGATGACATAGGTTTCTCTTGTTTTCCAGGCATGGTTATTGTGACAACAATTTTCGATGAGTGTGCACTGACATGAGAATACCGAAAGCGATCATCAGGGTCACCATGGAGGTGCCGCCGTAGCTGACAATCGGCAGCGGCAGGCCGACCACCGGCAACAGGCCGGTAACCATGCCAATATTGACGACCATGCCAAAAAAGAAAGTGATTGCGATGCTGCCGGCGAGCAGGCGGCCAAAGGTATCCTGTGCCTGGCTGGCAATATACAGGCCGCGGGCGACGATAAACAGGTACATCATCAGCAGCAGCATAATCCCCAGCAGGCCAAATTCCTCGCCATACACGGCAAAGATAAAGTCCGTTGACCGTTCCGGCAGGAATTCGAGGTGTGACTGGGTGCCGTTCAGCCAGCCCTTGCCATAGGTGCCGCCGGAGCCAATGGCAATCTTGGATTGGACAATGTGCCAGCCCGCACCGAGGGGGTCATTTTCGGGGTTGAGAAAGGTCAGCACGCGGCGGCGCTGGTAATCGTGCATGAGATACCAGAGCAGTGGTGCGGTGGCCAGGGCAGTGAATATCGAGGCAAAGACGAAACGCCAGCGAATACCGGATAGCAACATGACGAAGATCCCCGAAGCGACAATCATGATGGCGGTACCGAGATCGGGTTGTTTGGCAATGAGCAGGGCGGGCACAATGATAAGCAGGCCGCAGACCATGATGTGTTTCAGTCGCGGCGGCAGGGCAACATCATTCAGGTACCAGGCGAGCATCATCGGCAGGGTGATCTTGAGGATCTCGGAGGGCTGGAAACGTACCACGCCGAGATCCAGCCAGCGCTGTGCGCCCTTGCTGGAGACACCAAAACCGGAGAGTGTGGCGATGAGTAACAATACGCCAATGCCGAATAACCACGGCGTCCAGAACCTGAGTTGCTGGGGCGGGATCTGGGCAATGATAAACATGATGCCGAAGGCCACGCCGAGTCGGGTGAGCTGGCGGTAGATAATGTCCATATCCTGGTTGCTGGCGCTATACAGAATCACCAGCCCGAGGGCGGCGAGCATGAGCAGGCCGACCAGCAGGGTCAGGTCGATATGCAGGCTCCGGGCTATGCTGAAACCATAGCTATGTCTGGATTTATAGCCTTCCAGCATTATTGTTCCTTTCCTGTCAGGTAATAATCCAGCAGTTTACGCGCAAGCGGTGCCGCCGTGGTGCTGCCGCCGCCCGCATTTTCGGCGATGACGGCAATCGCAATCTCCGGTTTTTCGGCGGGGGCGAAGGCGATGAACAGCGAGTGGTCGCGCAGGCGCTCGGCAATCTCGTCGGCTTCGTACTCTTCGTCCTGGGCGATGCCGAATACCTGGGCGGTACCGGTTTTACCGGCAATCTCGTATGTTGCCCCGGCCCCGCTGGCTCTACCCGTGCCCCGGGCGCTATGCATGACACGGGTCATGGAGTGAATCACGCTGTGCCAGTGGGCCGGATTTTTGAGCACGACGGGCTCGAGGCGTTTGGCCTGATGCAAGACAGGCTCACCATCATTGCCCGCCTGCAGGGCATGCAGGACACTGGGCTGCATGCGTTGCCCATGCATGGCCAGGGTGGCTGCGGCGCTGGCCAATTGTAGCGGTGTCGTCAGGGTAAAGCCCTGGCCGATGCCGGTAATCAGGGTTTCGCCCGGGTACCACACCTGCTGGCGTTCACGGCGTTTCCATTCCGATGAAGGCATAAGCCCGGCGAGTTCACCCACCAGGTCGATACCGGTTTTCTGGCCGAAGCCGAAACGGCTCATGAAGCTGTGCATACGATCGATCTTGAGACGATGCGCGAGCTCGTAAAAGTAAACGTCACAGGATTCAACAATAGCCTTGTCGAGATCGGTTTCGCCGTGGCCGGTTTTTTTCCAGTCACGATAGCGGTGATCTTCTCCCTGTAATTCATACCAGCCGGGGCAGAAGGTACTGTGCCTGGCCAGGCCGGCCTCGAGACCGGCCAGGCCCATAAAAGGTTTGATCGTGGAACCGGGGGGATACTGGCCAAGTAATGAGCGGTTGAACAAGGGTTTGTCTTTCGAGGTGCGCAACGTCTGATAGCTCTTGTTATCGATACCGGTCACAAAGGGGTTCGGGTCGTAACCGGGTTTACTGAGCAGTGTTATCACCTCGCCGGTTTTCGGTACGATGGCGACAACGGAACCACGGTACTTGCCGAGCAGGTGGTCCGCGAGGGCCTGCATTTCGAAATCGATATTCAGGTAGAGGTTTTTGCCCGGGATGGCGGGAGTCTCATTCAGAACCCGCAGGGTGCGGCCCTGGGCATTGACTTCCGCTTCAAGATAGCCGACCTGTCCGTGCAGAATATCTTCATAGGCACGTTCGACACCCAGTTTACCGATATGGGTGGTGGCACTGTAATTCGCATTATCAATCCGGCGTAATTCTTTTTCATCAATGCGACTGACATAGCCAATTACATGCACGCCCAGTTTGCCGCGGGGATAATAACGGATCAGCCGCGCCTGTATGTCGACTCCCGGAAAACGGTGACGATTCACGGCGAAGCGTGCGACCTCCTCATCATTGAGACGGTAACGCAGTGGTACGCTGTCAAAACGACGTTTCTGTTTCAGCAAGCGCTGAAAGTGTTCAATGTCCTCGTCATTAATTGTAATGATCTTGCGCAAAGCGGAGAGCGTATCCTCCATATTGACGATTTGCTCAGGTGTCAATTCAAGGCTGAATGAAGGAATGTTTTCCGCCAGCAAAATTCCATTGCGGTCATAAATGAGCCCGCGGGTGGGGGGCACAGAAACAATCTTGACCCGGTTCTTCTGGGAAAGTGTTTCGTAGTGTTCGTGATTGAGCACTTGCAGATACACCAGGCGTGAGACCAGCCCGATCAGAACCAGGACGACAACCACAAAGGCGATGACCGCGCGCTGCGTAAACAGCCGCGTTTCGTGGGCATGGTCCTTGATCGTCAAGTGGCGTGACATACTACTGAACCCGGAAGTGACGGCGTACGCCCCGCATTACAATAAACAGCCATGGCCAGAGTGCGGCACTGATCAGCGAGGGCAACCAGTAACTCCAGCTTGTGGGCGGCGTATGAATAATGCCATTAATCCAGAGGTTGATCAGCTGGGCCATGGCCACCAGCACCAGGATAGCAAAACCTTGTTGCATCAGCGGAAATAAGCGGATGCGTTGGTGCAGCTTGAGTGCCAGGAAGGCCACGATAGCGAGGGCCAGTGCGTGCTGGCCCAGCAGGCTGCCGGTGCTGACATCCAGCATCAGCCCGGCGACCCATGCCCAGCCGATGCCGATACGGTACGGCAAGGCCATGCACCAGTAGATAAGCACCAGGGTGACCCATTCAGGTCGCAGGCCCTTGAGCATTTCCGGCAGTGGCAACATGGTAAGGAGCAAGGCTGCCACAAAGCTCATGACAATAATCACCCCGCCACTATGTCGGGCGTGGGCCATTAGCGGGTCGCCTCGCCGGTTGGTTGCGTGGTTTCATTTCCGGTTGCTTCCGTTGCAGTCTGTGCCGCAGCTCTATCCAGGGGATTGTCAGCAGGCCAGACCAGCAACACTTCACGGCTGCGCTGCAGCTTTGCCACCGGTTCGGCGATAACATGTAAATAGGCCTGCCCCGGTACATTCCGGACACTGGAAACCCGGGCCACCGGGTAGCCGGCCGGGAAGCGTCCGCCAAGCCCGGAGCTGACCAGCAGTTCACCTTCCCGCAGGCGGGTGTTACTCGGCATGTGCAGCAGCTCCAGCTCGTTGGGGCGTCCCGTGCCTACGGCGATAGCCCGCTGACCGGTACTGTTCATCTGGATGGGCAAGGCATGACTCGGGTCGGTGATCAACATGGCTGTACTCGAGTAACGACTGACGTGAATGACCTGGCCAATGATGCCATCGGCATCCAGTAGTGGCTGACCGATATAGATATTGTCATTGCTACCCTTGTTGATAACAAATTGCCGGGTAAAGGGGTCGAGGTCTACACGGACCAGCTCTGCGATTAAAACCTTATCGCCAACCTTGAAAGAAGAGTCGAGCAAGGCGCGCAAACGCATGTTCTCTGACTCAAGTGCAGAGAACTTTTGTAGCTGACCTTTTAGCAACAGGTTCTGGGTGCGCAACTCTTTATTTTCAGATAAAAGACGCGTACGCGTTGCGAAGGTTTCGCTAATGCCATCCGCCAGGACAAACGGCAGGTCAATGACCTGCCGTAAAGGTTCCAGAACAAGACTAAGGTCAGAACGCAAATTTTCGAGATGTTGGTAGCGGTGGTCCATTGTCATCATAACAATCGAAATGATGACAAACAGAATCAGACGTGCGCTGAGTAATGGGCCTTGTGAGAAAAGCGATTTGATAGCTGGTTCCTGTTCGGCACGTTATTCCAGATCAAAGATATCGATGCTGTGTTCATCGATCATTTCGAGAACGCGGCCACCGCCACGGGCAACACAGGTCAAGGGATCCTCGGCGACGATAACGGGCAGACCGGTTTCTTCCGAGAGCAGCTTGTCAAGGTCACGCAAGAGCGCGCCACCACCGGTCAATACCATGCCGCGTTCAGCAACATCGGAGCCCAGTTCAGGCGGGGTCTGTTCGAGCGCGGTTTTAACCGCACTGACAATGCCTGAAAGAGGTTCCTGCAGTGCTTCGAGGATCTCGTTACTGTTCAGGGTGAAGCTGCGCGGCACACCTTCGGCAAGATTACGGCCCTTGACTTCGAGCTCCTTGACCTCGTTGGCCGGGAACGCGGCACCGATACTCAGCTTGATCTTTTCGGCAGTTGATTCACCGATGAGACTGCCGTAGTTACGGCGCACATAACTGATGATGGCTTCATCGAAACGATCCCCGCCGATGCGTACGGATGCCGAGTAAACAATACCGTTCAGGGAGATAACGGCCACTTCGGTGGTACCGCCACCGATATCAAGCACCATGGAACCTTGTGCCTCGCCCACCGGCATGCCGGCACCGATTGCCGCCGCCATGGGCTCATCGATAAGGTAGACTTCACGGGCACCGGCACCGAGTGCGGATTCGCGAATGGCGCGACGCTCAACCTGGGTGGAGCCACATGGCACGCAAACGACCACGCGCGGACTCGGGCGGAAGAATTTTGTTTCATGAACCTTGTGTATGAAAGACTGCAACATTTTTTCAGTGACGTTGAAGTCGGCAATCACGCCGTCCTTGAGTGGACGAATGGCGGTGATGTTACCCGGGGTTCGCCCGAGCATCATTTTCGCTTCGGCACCAACGGCGGCGATACTTTTTGAGCCACTGCTGCCACGGTCCTGGCGAATGGCAACTACCGATGGTTCATTAAGAACAATGCCCTGGCCGCGCGCATAGATGAGGGTGTTGGCAGTACCCAGGTCAATAGAAAGGTCGGTAGAGAAAAGACCGCGTAAAGAGTTTAACATGCTGTTATTTGTCCCGTTTGTACTGGCATACTGCTGAATTATTGCGCTACTCTATCAACGCGCAGGGTTTTGGGCAAGACAGTAATTGTGATAAGTTTCGCATCCTGAGCCAGCCATAAATTAAATTCCCGTATGGGTCGAGAGAGCAAAGTTGATATGTCCCTGAGTCGCGATGATGTCGAAAAGATAGCCCACCTGGCCATGCTGGCCATTAGTGAAGAGGATATTGCGGATTATGCGAGTGATTTGTCGAATATCCTCGACCTGGTCGGCCAGATGGAGGCTGTCGATACCGACTCGGTCACCCCTATGGCCCATCCCCTGAACATGCCCCAGCGCTTGCGCCCGGACGTCGTGACCGAGACGGACCAGCGTGACCGCTTCCAGCAGAACGCGCCGAGTGTTGAAAATGGCCTGTTTCTGGTTCCCAGGGTTGTCGAGTAGGTCAGGCAAGATCAACGCCCACCCATACCTTTTATAGAGCCCCAATCAACTAATTGAAACCGCATGCATACCAAGACCATTAGTGAATTAGCCGCCGCCTTGCGCGCCGGGGAGTTTTCCAGCGAGGAGTTGACCCGCGCCTATCTCGAGCGTATTCAGTTACTTGACCCGAAAATAAACAGTTACATCACTGTCGCCGAGGAGCAGGCGCTGGCGATGGCCCGCGCTGCCGATGCCCGTTTTGCCACTGGCGAGGTGATGCCCCTGACTGGCATCCCGATTGCGCAAAAGGACATTTTCTGTACGGAGGGAGTGAAGACGACCTGTGGCTCACGCATGCTGGATAACTTCGTTGCGCCCTATAATGCGACCACTGTCGAGCGTTTCAATGCCGATGGTGCCGTTCTGCTCGGCAAGACCAATATGGATGAATTCGCCATGGGCTCGTCGAACGAGACCAGTTTTTATGGCCCGGTGCATAACCCCTGGAATACCGATACCGTGCCCGGCGGCTCCTCCGGCGGCGCGGCGGCCTGTATCGCCGCGCGCCTGGCCCCGGCGGCGACGGGCACGGATACCGGCGGGTCGATACGCCAGCCGGCGGCGCTGTGTGGCATTACCGGCCTGAAGCCCACCTATGGCCGCGTCTCCCGCTACGGCATGATCGCCTTTGCCTCGAGCCTCGATCAGGCCGGGCCGATGACGCGTACCGCGGAGGATGCGGCGATTATGCTCAATACCATGGCGGGTTTTGATACGCGCGATTCGACCAGTGTCGAGCGTGACGTGCCGGATTACAGCGCCAGCCTGAATGATTCCATCGAGGGCCTGAAGATTGGCCTGCCCAAAGAGTATTTCGGCGAGGGTCTGGATGCCGAGGTGGGCAGGCAGGTCGAGGCCGCCATCAAGGAATTCGAGGGCCTCGGTGCCACGGTACAGGCGATCAGCCTGCCAAACACCCACCTGGCGGTACCGACCTACTATGTGGTGGCCCCGGCGGAGTGTTCCTCGAACCTGTCACGCTTTGATGGCGCGCGTTTTGGCTACCGCTGCGACAAGCCGGTTGACCTGGAAGACATGTACAAGCGTTCACGGGGCGAAGGCTTCGGGGCCGAGGTCAAGCGCCGCATCATGATCGGCACCTATGCGCTGTCTGCCGGTTATTATGACGCCTATTATCTGAAGGCGCAGCGCATCCGCCAACTGATCAGTGATGATTTCAGGCAGGCCTTTGACAAGGTCGATGTGATTATGGGTCCGACCTCGCCGGATGTGGCCTTTGGTATCGGCGAAAAGGCCGATGACCCCATTACCATGTACCTGTCGGACATCTACACCATCGCCTGTAACCTGGCCGGTCTGCCGGGCATGTCGATACCCGCCGGTTTCGCCAGGGACCTGCCCGTCGGGCTGCAAATGATCGGTAATTATTTCGATGAGGCGCGGCTCCTGAATGTGGCGCATCGCTTCCAGCAGGCAACCGACTGGCATAGCCGCGCGCCGGAAGCATTTAAATAACAAGTTGTTATTGATGAAATTGAAAAGCCCAACGCAAAGACGCAGACCAAAGAACCACTTCGTGGTTCATTACGTTGTCTCACAGAACCTCTTCGAGGTTCATTGTGAGTACCCCACCTGTACAGGTCGGGGCAACCCTGACTTTCTTCCGGAAAGTTCAGGGCAAGGCGCAGAGAACGCAAGGTATTTAGCAAATAACCCCTGCAGTTTTTGCATGTCCGACGTCCTGGCGTTGCAAGAGGTATAAAGAAATGGATTGGGAAGTTGTTATCGGGTTGGAAATTCATACCCAGCTGGCCACCAGGAGCAAGATCTTTTCCGGTGCCTCGACCGCCTATGGCGCCGCGCCGAATACCCAGGCCTGTGCCGTGGACCTCGGCCTGCCGGGGGTATTGCCGGTGCTGAATGAGGAGGCGGTGCGCATGGCGGTAAAGTTTGCGCTGGCCACCAATGCTGAAATCGGCCGCAAGAATGTCTTTGCGCGCAAGAATTATTTCTACCCGGACCTGCCGAAGGGCTACCAGATCAGCCAGATGGATCTGCCCGTGGTGGGCAGGGGCGAGCTGGACATCCGCCTTGAGGACGGCACGGTGAAGACGATCGGTATCACCCGCGCCCACCTCGAGGAAGACGCGGGCAAGTCCCTGCATGAGGATTTTCACGGTATGACGGGTATCGACCTGAACCGTGCCGGTACGCCTTTGCTGGAGATTGTGTCCGAACCGGACATGCGCTCGGCAAAAGAGGCCGTCGCCTATCTGAAGAAGATCCACTCGCTGGTGACCTACCTTGGTATCTGTGACGGCAATATGGCCGAGGGCTCCTTCCGTTGCGATGCCAATGTCTCGGTACGGCCGACGGGCCAGGCCGAATACGGCACGCGTACCGAGTTGAAGAACATCAATTCGTTCCGCTTCGTGGAGCGGGCGATCAATATCGAGGTCGAGCGCCAGATCGAACTCATCGAGGACGGCGGCAAGGTGGTGCAGGAAACCCGCCTCTATGATGCCGACAACAACGAGACCCGCTCGATGCGTTCCAAGGAAGAGGCAAATGATTACCGCTACTTCCCGGACCCGGACCTGTTGCCGGTGATCATTGCTGAAGAGACCATTGATGCCATACGAGAAACCTTGCCGGAATTGCCAGTTGCCAAACAGCAACGTTTTGTCAGCGAGTATGGGTTATCCGACTACGATGCCGAAGCCCTGACGGCGAACCGTGAACTGGCGGATTTCTACGAGGCGGTAGTCAAGGCCGTTGGTGGTGAGGCAAAAACCTGTGCCAACTGGGTCATGGTTGACCTGGCCGGCGCCTTGAACAAGGCTTCGCTGGAGCTGGCGGAAAGTCCGGTCAGTGCCGTGCAGCTTGGTGGCCTGGTCCGGCGGATAAGCGACAAGACCATCTCCGGCAAGATAGCCAAGCAGGTTTTCGAGGCGATGTGGGCCGGCGAAGGCGATGCCGACAGCATCATCGAGCGCAAGGGGTTGAAGCAGGTGACGGACAACGGCGCCATCGAAAAGGTCGTCGACGAGATCATCGCCAGTAACCCGCAGCAGGTGGAGCAGTACCGTGCCGGCAAGGACAAGGTCTTCGGCTTTTTCGTCGGCCAGGTCATGAAGGTCATGCAGGGCAAGGCAAATCCGGCGCAGGTTAATGAATTGCTGAAGAAAAAGCTCGGCGGCTAGTCGACGCTTTTGAGGCGGTCGGCCGGCTCTTCGTCGGCCAGCAGGACACTCTGGTTACGGCCGTTCTGCTTGGCTTCATAAAGTGCATTATCGGCCCGTTTGAGCAGCATATTGAGTGCGCCCCGGTGATCGTCTTCGGGATTGAGCGTAGCGATACCGCAGCTGATGGTCATATGGATACGCTCCCCTTCGTAATAAACAAAGACCTTTTCAATGGCGAGCCGGATCTTTTCCGCCAGCGCGAGCATACCTTGCCGCCCTTCACCAAGGGTGAGGATCAGGAATTCTTCTCCCCCCATTCTGAACAGGTAATCATTCTGCCGTGACTGATTACGCATTGCGGCGGCGAATTCCATCAGGCACTGATCGCCGGCCAGATGGCCGTACTTGTCATTAATGCGCTTGAAGTGATCGAGGTCAATCATGATGACGGAGAGCGTGCTGTGATCGCGTTTCGCCTGCGCCTGTAGCTTGGGAAAGATATCCAGCAGGTAACGGCGGTTGTAGAGACTGGTCAAGGTATCGGTAATGGCCAATGCCTCGAGTTTGGCTTGTGTCTCATCAATGACACGTTGTTTGTCTCTCAGAGCTTGCAACATCTCGGTGAACTGGTTGAAGAGCATGTCCATTTCATTACGCGGTGTGACTTTATATAGCCGGGGGAGTTCGCCATTCGATATCCTGGCCGTAATATCCAGCAGCTTTTTCATGGGACGGTTAAAGTCGCGTAGAAAAAGCAGGCCGAGCAGAAGGATGACAAACACGCCAAAGGCGACGGTAAACAGGGTAAGACGGCTGTACTCATCGATATTGTTTAATAACTCCAGCTCAGAGATCCCGAAGTAAAAGCCGATTTCGTGATCATTATTATGTGGCACGCTGATATTCTGCAGCATGTAAATATCTGCCCCTATCTGCAGGCGGTTATTTGCCGGGGTAGCCTGCATGCCCACTGCATCCGGCAGGGTACTGAGAATGATGTTGTTGCCCCGGGTCAGAAAAATACGACCATTGCTTTGTTTCTCCAGCAAGTGCAGCTTGGACAGGTTATAGATGCGTGAGATAACAATATGGCCGAGCAAGCGGTTCTGGTAATGGATCGGGGCCGAGGTCACCAACTCGATACCCCGGCTGGTCTGGATATATTGGGCGGCTGTACGTTCCGGCGGCCTGTCCTGTTGCAGCAAGTGCAATAATTCCGCTGGCCCCTCGCCACTCAGTACCTCGCCCTTGTGCGAGACGATCATACTGCTGTCAACGGGTAACCAGCTGAATTGCTCAGCGTGACGTTCGTTTAGCGGTGCGGTGTCGGTGCCGATTTCAACCACCACGTACATGTATTCCTTGATGCGTAATTCCTTGCGCACGATTTCCGCATAGCGCTCCAGTTCCTTACGCTCCGTAACCAGGGCGGTATCGAGCAAACGGGATGTTCGCCCGAGGTGGTTGACAGCCTCATCAATCATGATGTCCCGCGAGTGCTGGAAGGAAAGCAGCAGGGTTATGCTGAGAAAGGCCACCAGCAGGAGGACGAACAGAACCAGCCGGGTGCGATATGTTGGCAGCAGGCGCATGCGGATTACTGGCTAAGTCCCTTCGCCAGTGGTAGCAATTGATACTCTTCGGCAACCGGATGGCCAGCCAGTAATTCCTGGGCATAGGTCATCAGGCTGAGCAGTTCCGGTGAGG
Source organism: Sulfuriflexus sp. (assembly GCF_032250955.1). Classification (NCBI taxonomy): domain Bacteria; kingdom Pseudomonadati; phylum Pseudomonadota; class Gammaproteobacteria; order Chromatiales; family Granulosicoccaceae; genus Sulfuriflexus; species Sulfuriflexus sp. The sequence continues at coordinate 14,857 of NZ_JAVVES010000031.1, forward strand.
CATTCTTGCTGGTGACAGCCGAGAGCTGCCGGTAGAACGGGTACAGGCCTTTTTCCAGGTTTGCTGCCGTAGGTGCATGGTTGTCGATGCTCAATGCCTTAACCCTGGAGGCAGGTGAAAATGTCCAGGCTGAACCGGTATGGCCAATGGCCCCCGGAAAGTCGGTTACCCGGTCGACCATATCCGCGGCGCTTTTTACGTTTACACGTTGTTGCCGGAAGGCCTTGGCTTCGGGGAGAATGGTTTTCCAGTGGCCGGGGCGCTGCTTACAATGTAGACGCGTAACCACGACGATATTCTGATCCGGACCACCGAGTTCCCGCCAGTTATGGACCCGGCCACTGAATATATCGCGTGCCTGCTGAGCACTGAGATTGCTGATCGGATTGTTCTTATGGGTGAGAATGAGGATCGGTTCAAGCGCGAGCGGAAAAACACGCAATTGCTCTTTTTCTATTTCCTTGTCGCTTAACGGACAGCAAACAAAGCCAAAGCTCTCATTCCGGCTTTGATCCTGGCGGGCGGATTTGATGCCGGCATTGCAGCCCGCGCCGAGCATGGATTCCTCGCCAAACAGCTTGAGCGGCCGACCGGCATGCTCTTCGAGAGCCGGTTTCAGGGCATCAAAGAGCACCCAGGAGAAATGCGCACCAGCACCGGTGATGACAGTATTATCGAGTTCCTGACTATTTGCGTGAAAGGAAAGCAGTAACAAGCCACAGAAAAGACCTGCCAGGCGTACCTGGGCACAATTTTGGCTACAAAAAAACATTAATTAGTCCCACCTCACATAAATGCCCGACAGAAATACCGTGAAGTTAATATCCAGTTGCTTGAATACATTAAGGTTCCCCGCAATACCCGGCGATGGTCGCACAGGGGGTTGTTCCATTTAAGTATAGTGAAGTATCCGGGTTTTTCGAGGAAAAGGCGGAAGGTAGTTCAGATTTGCTTGCAGGCGGGGCAATCCGGGTCTTTGGACAGATTCATGGTGCGCCACTCCATGCGCATGGCGTCAAAGACCTGGAGTTTGCCGGCGAGGGTCTCGCCGAGATCAAGAAGCACCTTGATCGCCTCGAGGGCCTGCAGGCTGCCGAGGACGCCGACGAGCGGCGCGAGCACACCATTTTCCGCGCAACCGGTATTCTCCTCGCCCGTGTCCTGATACAGGCACTGATAGCAGGGCGCCGCAGGATCATCACAGCGGAACACACCCAGCTGGCCTTCCATGCGTATTGCCGCGGCAGAAACCAGTGGCTTGCGCGCGGCCAGGCAGGCGCGATTGACCATGAAACGGGTGGCAAAGTTGTCACTGCCATCGAGGACCACGTCGACGGCGGTGATTTGTGCCCGCAATTCATCGGCGTTGAGGCGGGCATTGATAGTATGGATCTCGACTAACGGGTTGATGGCCTGCAGTCGTGAGCGGGCCGAGTCGGTCTTGGCGCGGCCGATATCCGCGGTAGTGTGCAGGATCTGGCGTTGCAGGTTGGAGAGGTCGACTTCATCAAAGTCGATCAGGGTGAGTGTGCCGACGCCGGCCGCCGCGAGGTACATGGCCAGTGGCGAACCGAGTCCACCGAGACCGAGGATCAGGGCATGTGAATCGGCAAGCCGTTGCTGTCCCTCGATACCGATCTGCGGCAGCATGATCTGGCGGCTATAGCGCAGGAGTTCATCATCATTCATAACATTCTTTACCGCAAAGTACGCGAAGTCACGCAAAGGAAAGACTAAAGTACCGCGTCATACTGGCGAAGGCCAGTCCCCACACGACTCCGAGTTTGAGGTATCTGTATGAGAAATCGATAATTCCGGGTAAGTAACGCAAAGCTCGCAAAGCCGCAAAGGGCGCGGAGATAAGATTAAGGGCTTCATTATAGAAATCCCTTTGCGCTCTTTGCGGCTTTGCGTCCTCTGCGTTCCCAACCAGGAACATAAAAGCTTCAGCCTTGATAAACGCTTGCCATCCATTAGGGCGTACAGGCTCAGAGGTATTTTCGCCAGTGATCGGGACGGTCGTCACGGCAACCGTGGGGCAGGCGCTGGTAGCGTTCAATAAATATATCCCGGGTCTGCTTGCTGTCGTGGACATGCCCCATGTTTTCGCATTGGGTTTCTTCGGTATAGTAATAAAGTGAACGGCGGAGTTTGTTGAAGAGGCTGTTATCAAGGTGAAAACCGACCTCGATGAGCGCATTTTCGGTGATCTGCAAAGACAGGTTGCGCAGGTCATAACTGACTCGCAAGCAGGTCGCGGAAACCGGCCGCAGGCCAATGATGCCTTCGACATCCGCGAGTAATAACATGGCCGCATGCGCGGGTGCCCGGCCCCTGGCATGCAGGCTGCAAAAGTGAATCTCGCGGTGCTTGATGCAGGTTCGGTGCTCACTATCCATGCCCCGATACTAGAACGATGGGGTAAATATGCAAGTGATTTTCAGCGGTTTTCAGGCGCGGCGGGCGAGGCTCAGGCGGTCATTCTGGCCGCTATCTTGCAGGGTTTTTACGTCCGCGTAGCCGCTCGCGGTAAACAGCTTACGTACGTCCTCTCCCTGATCGTAGCCATGTTCGATGAGCAGACCGCCGCCGCTGACCAGGTGCTGTCTGGCCTGCTTGAGGATCAGGCGAATAGCATCGAGGCCATCTGTCCCGGCGACCAGCGCCAGGCGTGACTCGAAACGCACATCGCCCTGCTCGAGGTGGGGGTCTGTGGCACGGATATACGGCGGGTTACTGACGATGAGGTCGAATTGCTCCGCGTCGGCCAGGGCGCTGCACCAGTCACTGTGGCGATACTCGATATTCTTGAGGCCGAGCCGTTGCGCGTTGGCCCGGGCCACGCCCAGGGCCGCGGTGGAGATATCACAGGCCACGAGCTGACAGCGTGGTCGCTCACTGGCGATGGCCAGCGCAATCGCGCCACTGCCGGTGCCGAGATCGGCAATGCGCCAGTCGGCGGCGGCCGGGATCCGGTCGAGGGCCTGTTCGACCAGCAGCTCGGTATCGGGGCGCGGGATCAGGGTCGCCGCGCTGACCTGCAGGGGCAGGGACCAGAATTCACGTTCACCGGTCAGGTGGGCGACGGGCTCGCCGGCGGCGCGGCGGGCGACGAGCAGGGAGAAGGTCTGGGTCGTCGTGTCCTCGACCTCGTCCTCGGCGAAGGCACGCAGGTAACTGCGGGCCTTATGCAGGGCATGGGCGAGCAGGACCTCGGCATCGAGACGCGGAGTGTCCGAAGCGCTGAATTGCCGGCTGGCGTCCTCAAGTAGCGTGTCGATACGGGCCATAACAGACTCCGTTAGTCGCCCATGGCGGCGAGCAGGTCAGCCTGGTATTCGTGACGCAGCGGTTCGATAACCTGGTTCAGATCGCCTTCCATGATGTCATCAAGTTTATAAAGAGTCAGGTTGATGCGGTGATCGGTGAGCCGCCCCTGCGGAAAGTTGTAGGTGCGGATGCGCTCGGAACGGTCGCCGCTACCGATGAGGTTACGGCGTTGTTCGGCCTGTTCGCTTTGCTGCTTGTCTTTTTCGACGTTGTACAGGCGGGCCTGTAACAGCGACATGGCACGGGCACGGTTCTTGTGTTGCGAACGCTCGTCCTGACACTCGACTACGGTACCGGTCGGCAGGTGGGTGAGACGGATTGCCGAGTCGGTCTTGTTGACGTGCTGGCCACCGGCACCAGAGGCGCGGAAGGTATCAACCTTCAGGTCTGCCGGGTTGATCTCAATCTGCTCAACCTCAGCGAGCTCGGGTATGACCGCCACGGTACAGGCCGAGGTGTGAATACGGCCCTGTGACTCGGTTTCCGGCACACGCTGCACGCGATGGCCACCGGACTCGAACTTGAGCCACGAGTACACTTCCTTGCCTGTTACCCGCAGCACGATTTCCTTGTAGCCACCGTGTTCGCCTTCGTGTTCGCTGATGATTTCTATCTGCCAGCCGACGCGCTCGGCGTAGCGGCTGTACATGCGGAACAGGTTACCGGCAAAGATGGCTGCCTCGTCACCGCCGGCCCCGGCACGGATTTCGAGAAAGACATCACTCTCGTCGTGCGGGTCGGTGGGTAATAACAGGACCTGCAGATCGGTCTCCAGGCTTTCGCGGCGCTGTCTGGCTTCGGCAAGCTCCTCTTCGGCCATGGCCCGCATTTCGGCATCCTCTTCTTCAAGTATGGACGTGGCGGACTCGATATCCTCAAGTGCCTGGCGGTACCTCTGGTAACCGCTGACGATCGGGTTCAGCTGGGCATATTCCCTGGACAGATCCCGGAAGCGGTCATTGTCATTGATGATATCGGGATCGGCGAGCAGCGCGTTGATTTCTTCAAGGCGCTCGCTGAGATTATCGAGTTTGTTACGAATGGAATCTTTCACAATGTCTGTCCGGGGTTGCGTTGCATGCGAGAAGGTCTGCCACTCCGGCAGACGGGGTAGCGTTGAGCGAGGCTAAGGCTCGTTGCCGAGGTCGAACAGTTCGCGCACCACATCCAGTACTTCCATGCGGCCCTCGCAACTGGCCTGGCGAATCTGGACGCTTGGGGTATGAGTGAGCTTGTTGGTCAGCAGGCGTGCCAGTTCCTGCATGACCTGTTCGGGGTTTTCGCCGCGCTCGAGCTGGCCGAGAGCGCGGGCCAGGGTCTCATCACGCAGGCGTTCGGCCTGTTCGCGGAAGGCGCGGATGGTGGAGATGGATTCAAGTGAGCGCACCCAGCCCATAAAATGGGTGACCTGGGTGTCAATGATCTCTTCGGCCTGGTGGGCTGCATCCTGACGTGACTTCAGGTTTTCCTCGATGATCTCCTGCAGGTCATCGACACTGTAGAGGTACACATCATCGAGTTCATCGACTTCGGGCTCGATGTCGCGGGGCACGGCGATATCGACCATGAACATGGGCTTGTGCTTGCGGTGCTTGAGCGCGCTCTCGACACTTCCCTTGCCGAGGATGGGCAGGGTGCTCGCCGTCGAGGAGATGACAATATCGGCCTCGGCCAGATGCCTGGGCATTTCGGCCAGGGAGATGGCATAGCCATCCAGTTCAGTGGCCAGGGCATGGGCTCGTTCAACGGTACGGTTGGCGATGATAATACGGCCGATGCCGCTTTCCTTCAGGTGACGGGCGGCCAGTTCGATAGTCTCGCCCGCGCCGATCAGCAAGACGGTATTCTTGCCCAGGTCACCGAAGATCTGCTTCGCCAGCGAGACTGCGGCAAAGGCGACCGAGACCGGGCTGTGACCGATGGCAGTATCGGTACGGATTTGTTTGGCCACCGAGAAGGTATGCTGGAACAGCTTCGACAGCATCTTGCCGATGGTGCCGGCTTCGCTGGCCAACTGGTAGGCATCTTTCATCTGGCCGAGGATCTGGGGCTCGCCGAGGACCATCGAGTCCAGGCCGCTGGCGACGCGCAGCATGTGACGCACAGCATGCTGGTCGGGGTGTTGGTAAATATAGGGTTCGAGCTCGCGGCGCTCGAGACGATGGAACTCCTGGAGCCAATTGAGGACTACCTCTATATTGTCGGCCTCCAGGCCACAATAGACCTCGGTACGGTTGCAGGTCGAGAGGATCGCGGCTTCATTGACCGCGGTGCGCTCGATCAGGTCCTGCAAGGCGGGCAGGAGCGAGTCAGGCGTAAACGCGACACGTTCGCGGATAGCGACCGGGGCCGTCTGGTGATTGATGCCAAAAGCGAGCAGGGACATGGTTTTCTATATACTTAACACGTGATGAAAAAAGCCATTATACTAAAAAATACGTGATGAGCTGCGTTTGTGCTCATTAAAGATCTACAGGCCGACGTGGCGGGAAGCCCGGCGGCGGAGAAACAGGTGTTATGACAGGTATTTTTAGGCAGATTTCAGCAGGTTGTGCCCTGTTGGTACTCACGGGCTGCACACTCTGGGGAACTCACCAGCCGGCAGAAAATGAACAGGCAGGGGATGTTCCTGCCGCTGAACAGGCCCGGCAGGCCGGCTCAACGCCCGAGTTGCCGGATGTCGAGCTGGATGGTGAGCTGCTGTTCACGTTGCTGTCCGGTGAGCTGGCCGGGCATCGCGGAGACCTCAATCTGGCGAGCCGCCAATACCTGCAAGCCGCGCACTTGACCCGTGATCCCCGTGTCATCGAGCGGGCGGTGCAGGTGGCGAATTTTGCCAAGCATTACACCGAAGGCCTGGAGGCCGCGCGCCTGTGGGTAGAGGTTGCCCCCGACCTGCTCACCGCCCGCTACACACTGGCGATGATGTTACTGCGTAACAAACTGCCAGAGGCGGCACTCGAAGAGTTCGACTTTATTATCAAGGCCCAGCAGGCCGAGCCAGCGGTCTTTATGACGATTGGTAAACAGCTTATACAGGAAAGCCTGCATGAGGAGGCCCTGGTGGTCATGCAGCAACTGGCTGACCGCTATCCGCAGACTGCCGAGGCGCACTTCGCCTTGAGTGGCCTGGCCGAGCGGGCGGGCAATCTGGAACTGGCCGAGCACGCCGTACGCGAGGCCCTGGCACTCAAACCCGGCTGGCAGGATGCCAGCAACCAGCTGGCGCGATTACTCCATCTGCGAGGTGACACGACACAGGCCCTGGATATTTTGCGCAAGGCGCTCGACGCCGAACCGGAGAACAAGTTGCTGCGCTTGAGTTACGCGCGCCTGCTGGTAGATGCCAAGCAGCTGCAGGCCGCACGTGCCGAATTTGAGCGGCTCGCCGAACAGGCCCCCGGCAATGAAGATATCACCTATGCGTTAGGTATCCTGGCCCTGCAGGTCGAGGACCTCGATGCGGCTGAGCAGTATATGAAGCAGCTGGCCGGCGACAGTCAGCGGAGCCTTGAGGCGGCCTATTATCTTGGTCAGATCGCCGAGCTGCGTGAACAGCCCCTTGAGGCGATTCGCTGGTATGCCGAGATTCAGCAGGGTGAATACGCCTTTGATGCGCAGATGCGCATGATTACCCTGCAGGCCAGGCAGGGCAGTACCAGCGAGGCCCTGGAGCAGCTGCGTTCGATTCTGCCCCGTGGCGAGGCCCAGCAGGCACGCACCTACCTTGTTGAAGGAGATGTGCTGCGTTTTGCCGAGCGTTACCAGGATGCCATGCAGGTCTATAACCAGGCCCTGGAGAAATTGCCGGACAACAATGATCTCCTCTATGCGCGGGCGCTCATGGCCGAACGCGTAGATCGGCTGGATATCCTGGTCGCCGATCTGCATGCCGTTCTCAAGAACGAGCCGGATAATGCCCACGCCCTGAATGCCCTGGGTTATACCCTTGCGGATCGCACCGAGCGTTTTGAAGAGGCCGAAAAGTACATCCAGCGCGCCTACGAATTATTGCCGGATGACCCTGCGATTATGGATAGTATGGGCTGGCTACAGTACCGGCTCGGTAATCACGATGAAGCCATCAAGCACCTGACCCGTGCCTATGATCTGAACGACGATGGTGAGATTGCGGCCCATCTCGGCGAGGTTTTGTGGGTCACCGGGGAACAGCAACGGGCACAGAAGGTCTGGCAGCGGGCACTGAAAAAGGCGCCGGGGGACAAAAAAGTGCTTGAGGCCATGCAGCGCCTGAAAAAATGATACGCCGTTTCGTTTTTCTTTTCGTCACCCTGTTAAGTGGTTGCGAAGCATTACCGGTCACCGAGGTGCCCCTTTCTGCCATCGAGCAGCAAGCTGCCTGGGCACGACACCAGGCGCAGCTGGAGGGCCTTGAGGCCTGGACGCTGGATGGGCGTATTTCCCTGCGCCATGATGAAGAGGCCTGGCATGCGAGCCTGCATTGGCAGCAGGTCGACTCGGTTTATCACCTCAACCTGTTCGGGCCGTTTGGACAGGGTGCAGTACAGCTCGACGGCAGCCCACAGGGCGTGGTTCTGCACCATGACGGGCAGATCCTGCAGTCTGATGACGCGGAGCAGTTATTGCAGCAGCAACTCGGCCTGCAGGTACCGGTAAACGGGCTGCGCTACTGGGCGGTCGGACGGGTTGCCCCCGGCAGTGACCATAAAGAAGAACTGGACTCGGCGGGCCGGCTTGCCGTGCTGGAGCAAAATGGCTGGCGGGTACGTTACCGTGGCTACGTGGCCGTGCAGGGCTTTATGCTGCCGAACAAGGTTTTCCTCGATCACGACGGGCTGGATGTGCGCCTGGTTATCGATCAATGGCAGCTCGTCGCTGCGGCGCCGGGCAGGCGCGGCGGATGAGTGCCGCTGGCTGGCCGGCCCCGGCCAAGCTTAACCTGTTTTTGCATATCACGGCGCGACGTGCCGACGGCATGCACGAGTTACAGACCCTGTTTCAGTTTCTGGATGTCGGCGACAGCTTGTATTTTACGCTGCGCGAGGACGGCTACTTGCGTCTGCAGGGCGGGCTGGCAGGGATCGCCGACGAGGACAACCTGGTCATGCGCGCAGCGCGTCGACTGCAGACCGAGAGCGGTACCCGGCTCGGCGCTGATATGCGGCTGGAAAAGCGCCTGCCCGCCGGTGCCGGTCTCGGTGGCGGTAGCTCCGATGCGGCGACGACTCTGGTCGCCCTGAACAGGCTCTGGCAGGTCGGGTTGTCGGTCGATGAATTGGCCCGGATAGGCCTGGGCCTGGGGGCTGACGTGCCGGTTTTCGTTCACGGTCAGGCGGCCTGGGCCGAAGGGGTAGGGGAAAAATTCACTGCCGTGGCGCCACCGGAACCCTGGTACCTGGTTGTAGCGCCGAGCTGTGAAGTCAGCACAGCCGCGATCTTTGCCGCACCGGAATTGACACGTGACTGCCGTCCCATCACAATACGCGACTTTCTGTCAGGTCAGGCGGGAAATGTCTGTGAAGCGGTGGTGCGTGAACATTATCCGGCCGTGAGCAGGGCGCTGGACTGGCTTGGTCGGTTTGCCCCGGCGAGGATGACCGGCACCGGCAGTTGTGTCTTTGCCGCGTTTGAAAATGAAGCGCAAGCAACTGAAGTTTCGCGTAAAATACCGGGCGAATGGCAAGGCTTTGTGGCCAGGGGCTGCAACCGGTCGCCTTTACTGGATAGGCTGGCAGCTGAAAGTTGATGATTAATGAGTGATGATTGGTGCGTAGTTGCATTCATCAATCTGCAATCATCAATTATTTTTTTTGGGGCGTCGCCAAGTGGTAAGGCCCGGGGTTTTGATCCCCGTATGCGCAGGTTCGAATCCTGCCGCCCCAGCCATATAAAGGCAGGATGAGAACCTTAAGGTTCGACTAAGCCACCGCAGCGAAGCGAAGGTGGCTTGAACAGCGGCGGGAGCGAAGCGGACAACGCTGGCCCCGAAGGGGTGAGGAACGAAGTTCCGAATAATCCTGCCGCCCCAGCCATATAAAGGCAGGATGAGAACCTTAAGGTTCGACTAAGCCACTGCGCGACCAGAACGAACAAAGTGAGTTCAGGAAGTACTGAATGAACCCCGAAGGGGTTCTCAGTGAAGCGAAGGTGGCTTGAACAGCGGCGGGAGCGCGACGTACAGGATGTACAAGTGTGGCGAGAGGCAGGACGCCGGAAGCCACAAGCGGACAACGCTGGCCCCGAAGGGGTGAGGAACGAAGTTCCGAATAATCCTGCCGCCCCAGCCATATCTATAAGGCATGCCGCACAGGGCGGTAGCCTGTTGAGCCGAAGAGTCGAGGTGTAATGTGCCCGAAAGCGCGATGATGGTCTTTGCCGGAAACGCCCACCCGAAGTTGGCGCGTTCGATTGTTCGCCACTTGCAGATGCCGCTGGGCAAGATACAGGTTGGTCAGTTCAGTGATGGCGAGGTCTCCTGCGAGATCGAAGAAGATGTGCGTGGCAATGATATTTTCCTGGTGCAGCCGACGGGCGCACCGACCAATGACAACCTGATGGAGTTGCTGGTCATGATCGACGCGATGCGCCGCTCCTCGGCGCGCCGCATCACGGCAGTGATACCGTATTTTGGTTACGCGCGTCAGGATCGCCGGCCGCGCTCAGCACGCGTGTCGATAACGGCGAAGCTGGTCGCGAACATGATTACGGCGGCGGGTGCGGACCGGGTTTTGACCATTGATTTGCACGCCGACCAGATACAGGGTTTCTTTGATATCCCTGTGGACAATGTTTATGCCTCGCCGATCCTGCTGGGCGATGTCTGGAAACACAACGGCAATGACCTGATGGTCGTGTCCCCGGACGTTGGCGGTGTGGTTCGTGCCCGTGCGATCGCCAAGCGCCTTGATGACGCCGCCCTGGCCATTATTGATAAACGCCGGCCGAAGGCGAATGTCTCCAAGGTGATGAATATCATTGGTGATGTCGAAGGCCGCAGTTGTGTGCTCGTAGATGACATGGTCGATACCGCGGGTACGCTATGCAAGGCTGCTGATGCATTGAAAGAACATGGCGCCTCACGTGTGGCGGCCTACTGTACGCATCCGGTGTTGTCGGGTCCTGCGGTGGAGAATATCGAGGCCTCGTTGCTTGATGAACTGGTCGTAACCGATACTCTGCCACTGAAAGAAGCTGCGCAAAACTGTTCACGCATTCGGCAGCTCAGTGTCGCCGAGATGCTGGCAGAAACAATGCGGCGTATCAGTAACGAAGAATCTGTCAGTTCCATGTATATGGACTGACGAACCAGATTGATGATTTATGAATGATGAATGATGAATGATGAATGATGATTTTCAAATTCATCAGTGCGTTGTAAACAGGTACTAAGAATTTGTTAGTTCATGTATATGGACTGACATTCAGGATTGATGCTTTGGCTCATAGAACCCTCCGGGTTCGTTATGAGTACCCTAACCTTCGTACCGAAGGTTCAGGGCAATTGATGGTCGATGATTCATTCATCAATCATCATTCATAAATCATCAATCCGCATAACCGCTTTCTCTGGTCGCGGGGAAGTGTGCATTTCATCATGGTGGTGGGGTGCTTTAAACGTAAACAGGAGTATTACCAATGAGCGTAACTTTTGAACTGAATGCAGAAGTTCGTACTGATGTAGGGAAAGGTGCGAGCCGCCGCCTGCGTCATGCGGGCAAGATCCCTGCCGTCATTTATGGCGGTGACAAGGATCCGGTTTCACTGACAATGGAACATGACAAGCTTTTCCATGCCCTGGAAAACGAAGCCTTTTATTCACATATCCTGCTTATCAAGGTTGGTGGCAAGGGTGAGAAGGTTGTGTTGCGTGATCTGCAACGTCACCCTTCCAGGCCTACCGTGATGCATGCCGATTTCCAGCGTGTCAGCGAAACAGAGAAGATTCACATGAATATACCGCTGCACTTCGAAAACGAAGATGTGGCTGTGGGCGTCAAGGAACAGGGTGGTCAGATTTCCCATAACGCCTCCGAAGTGGAAGTCACTTGCCTGGCCAAAGACCTGCCTGAGTACATCACTGTTGATGTGACGGCGCTTGAAGTTGGTCATGCCCTGCACTTGTCAGACCTGGTCATGCCGGCAGGTGTTGAGCTGGTACAGCTGGCTTATGGTGAAGGTCATGATCAGCCAGTGGTCAGCATTCACGTGCCACGTGGCGCGGCTGTCGAAGAGGAAGTTGTCGAGGCCGAGGCCGCCGCCGAAGGCGAAGAAGCCGCGGAATAATCCGCCTGGCTATCTAGCTTGGCAGTTCAGGACCGGTATTGATGTCGCGTATAGCGCTTATCGTCGGACTCGGAAATCCCGGGGCCGAATACGAGGCAACGCGGCACAATGCCGGTTTCTGGTTTGTGGACGAGGTCGCTCGTCAGGCCGGCGCCGAGTGGCGTAAGGATACAAGGTTTCATGGCCAGGTCGGTAAGGCCAATCTGCACGGCAACACGGTCTGGCTGCTCAAGCCGGATACCTTTATGAACCGCAGTGGTCAGGCAGTTTCCGCACTGGCCAAATACTACAAGATCCCCGTTGAAGAGATACTGGTTGCCCACGATGAACTGGACTTTGACCCTGGTGTGGTCAAACTCAAGCGTGGTGGCGGGCATGCCGGGCATAACGGCCTGCGCGACATCATCAGTGCAATGGGTAGTAAGGATTTTTTACGCTTGCGTATCGGGATCGGACATCCTGGTAATGCAAAACAGGTGTCCGACTTCGTCCTGACACGGCCATCAAATGCCGATCGTCGCTGCATCAGTGACGCGATAGATGAAGCGCGGCGCGTTGTCCCCGCCTTGCTCGACGATGACGTTGAGAAGGCCATGCGCGAGTTGCACCAATAACAACGATACAAATGAGTAACCCTTGCGTGGTTACTGTTTCCGGAGATAAGTAATGGGTATTAAATGTGGCATCGTGGGGTTGCCTAACGTTGGCAAGTCGACCCTGTTCAACGCACTGACCAAGGCCGGTATCCAGGCCGAGAATTATCCGTTCTGTACCATTGAGCCGAATGTTGGTGTCGTGCCGGTACCGGACCCGCGCCAGGATAAGCTGGCGGAACTGGTGTCACCCGAGCGTGTCTTGCCGACCATGATGGAGTTCGTTGACATTGCCGGGCTGGTTGCCGGGGCCTCGAAGGGCGAAGGGCTGGGCAACAAATTCCTGGCCAACATCCGCGAGACTGACGCGATCGCCCACGTGGTGCGTTGTTTCGAGGATGATGACGTCGTGCATGTCGAAGGCAAGATCGACCCGCTTTCCGATATCGAGGTCATCAATACCGAACTGGCACTGGCCGATCTGGACAGTGTGGAAAAGGCGATCAACAAGGCGCAAAAAGTCGCCAAGTCCGGTGATAAGGAGGCGCGTGCGCAACTGGCCCTGCTGGAAAGGGTGAAGGCTCAGCTCGACGAGGCAAAACCGGTGCGCGCCATGGGGCTGGATGCCGAGGAGCGCCGGCGTTTATATGATCTGCACCTGCTGACCATCAAGCCGGCCATGTATATCGCCAATGTCAGTGAGGAGGGGTTTGAAAACAACCCGCTGCTCGATAGCGTGGTCCGGTTTGCCGGGGAAGAAGGTGCGCCGGTGGTACCTGTCTGCGCCTCCATTGAATCCGAGATCGCCGAACTGGATGCGGATGACGCGCAGGAGTTTCTTGCCGAGATCGGCCAGGACGAACCCGGCCTGAATCGTGTCATCCGCGCCGGTTATAGCCTGCTCGGCCTGCAGACCTATTTCACCGCCGGCGTGAAAGAGGTCCGTGCCTGGACGGTCAAGGTAGGGGCCACGGCCCCCCAGGCTGCCGGGGTAATTCACACCGACTTTGAAAAAGGCTTTATCCGTGCCGAGGTCATCTCCTATGCTGATTTCATCGAATACAAGGGTGAATCAGGCGCAAAAGAGGCCGGCAAATGGCGGTTGGAAGGCAAGGACTATATTGTGCAGGACGGCGACGTGATGCACTTCCGCTTTAACGTCTAGTTGCGGGCGAGGCTGGTGTAGTACTCTTCCAGGCCGAGTTGTTCCAGCGGTGCATAGTCCCGTTCATAATCGGCAGCCACGGGTGCTGAAAGTTGAATCTTTTCCAGCAGTGCGCGTTCATGCTTGTCTTGCCATATATCAATAACCGCCTGCTGGACACGTTGCGCCAATACAGTGGGCACACGCGGATGCACGCTTATCGGGTGTGGGGCAAAACCCGGAGTCTCATACAAGACACGGAGTTGAGCCTGCATACCGGCATGTTCCTGCTGCAGGGTCCGCTTGACGCCGCCACCGGCGACTGTCCGCTTATAGAGCACATTGCGATAGACATTGGCATGTGTTTCGACATAATACGGGAGGATGTTGATATTCCACTGCGAATGCAGCAAGGCTCGCATGAGCAAGGATGCGCCAAAGGCATTCGGTGAAGGAAATGCGACTTCCTTGCCATCCAGTTGGGCGATATCCGTAATGTCACTGTCGCGCCTGACCACCAGGATGCCCTGTAATTTTTCCTCCGCACTCCTGATGATTGGCTCATAGCCGGGTTTCTGCCTGACGAGCACGGCGTGGTAGGGATTCATGTAGGCAAAATCGGCAGCGCCCCGCAGCATGTCGGTTTCAAAATCCGGAATGGAGCGAGCCACCATCAGCCTGAATTGCATGGAGGTGCGCAAGGACAGGGCCTTGAGAAACGGCGCCCAGGTCTGCTGGACGAGCATGGCATTCTGCTGCGGGACCACGGCGAAACTGTAGCGGTGGACCGGCTCTGCGCACGCCGGACCGGCCAATAATGAAAGACTGAAGAGCAGGAACGGCGCTGCCAGGTGCAGGGCTCGACTTGTTATAAACTTCATGGCAATTGACCGCTCTTTATTATTCTTTGAGTGCTTTCTTCCCGAATAGCCAATATTGATAGAAACAGGGGAAATATGCACGCCTGAATCACTGCTGTCCCGTTAATTCCCTCTCCCTTCGGGAGAGGGTTAGGGTGAGGGGATTTAGATTCGATAACACCTTG
>NZ_JAVVES010000032.1:0-27783 GCF_032250955.1 Sulfuriflexus sp.
ATGGTTGATATCACCTCCATCATGGCGCATTGCGACGCCGTTTATAAAGGGGGGAGGAGACCATTTCATCGACCTACAATTTTCGATTAATATAGCTCCCGCCGATAGATCGTTGCATCGTTGCCGTGGAAGATTCCGAAACTGGCTGTGGCCGAGGGATCATCATCATTTAGATTGGCATCGGCGCCTTGATCCACACCATCCCAGTTAAACTTGAGCCAGTCATCGACACTGATATTGACCAGGACACTACCGGTATTCGGAATACCCGCCGTTGAACCCGGTGCGCTGAGTGTGATGGTGGCAAGACCGCCGATAAAGTTAACCGCCGTTGGCGATGTTTCACCTTCATCCAGATTCCCGCTATAGCTTGCTGTCGGCAAGCTTATGTCGCCCCATATTGGTGGGCCGGCTGGCACATCAGTCAGCGTGGTACAGGTATCGTCGGTGCTGGTGACAAAACCGTTAGTACTATCCTGAAAATACTGAACAGACACTGGCAGCTGCAAGGGCAACAGTTCCGAGCCAAAGGCATTGGCGGTTGTTATGCGACCGAAGCGCTGCTCTGGACCATTGATAATATTAAGGGTATAAGCCTCACAGGTACCGTCATTATCGGCATCCAGGCAGGCGCCGTCATCATCTGTCAGTTCTGCTGCAGGTATGACGAGATCGGCCTGGGCATTAAAAGGAATTGCTGGATCGGCTCCGCCCCCCGCAAGGTCGAAGGGATCGGCGGGGCGCAGATAGGTAAACTGTTCATTGCTGATGGTAAGGGTGCCATCACCATCACCATTGGTGGTGTCCCCAACGGTTACCGTAGAACCGGTAATATCCGGTATAAATACGGCGGGGCCACTGGTGGCGGTATCGGTATAACTGCGCGTTGCCAGGGTTGAATTGAGGCGCCAGAAGTTGGTAACACCATTAAAGTCATAGTTGCGTGTTGGGGTGCCGGCTTCATTCAGGGCATTGACAGTCAAGATGGGATCGACATTAAAACCGAAAGCCTGATCCATATAACTGAAGGTCGTACAGGCATCGGCAAAATCAGGGACATTATCAGTAACCGTGAAACGGTCCGGAATAAAACGCCCGACATTGGTCGAGGCCGTGCCTGTTGTATTGCCGGCACCGAGATAGTCGTCATCGGCGATATCCGCCTGCAGGGAAATAATGCCGACTTCATCAAAGCTGAAATTAACCCCGGCGAAATAGCCGTCGGCCAGCAGCGTAGTGCCATCTACATCAGTACGAGTCAATCCAGATGCATTGCCGATAAGCCCATCATTGGTCGTGGCATTAAAGCCACCAACTGGCTCAACGAGGTTGGCGGACTGAAGCCTGATACCCTCGGGGCCACCGCCAGGCAGTAAGGCATCCTCATAACCATAATTGGGCGTAACGTCGCCTTCGGCATCAACAACACGCACTCGCACAGCGAAGGGATTGCCGGCACCGGCCAATACCGGGGCCGTGAGATCGCCGACAACATTGAGGTAGTCACCCGTGCCATTGGCGCGGGTGACCGCATCGATCAGAATGTCTGCAGGCCGAAAGATAATGCCGAGCTGGCCGCGGATACCATTGGGAAGATTCGGGTGCGCTGTGGTGTCCTTGACGCCGAGATTGATTCGGCCGACGTCCTTGTATTTGGTTGTTACTGAGGCGCGGCCGGCAGTGAATGTAAGCAGGCCGAGCGCAGGCTGGGTGAGGGCATTCGCTTCAGTATTGTCCGGGATGGCGACGGTGTTGATGCTGGGATTGATGCCGCTGTCACGGCCTGGATTGATATAATCAAACCAGAATTGCAGAGGCTTGGGGCCATCATAAGCCTCGATTACGCCACATACAGGGTCCGTATCGGTTTGACCATAGGCGGTAATATAGACCGGCACGTCCGTACCGGCGACCTGCGGCGGGAAAACAGGGATATTGCCATCAAAGGGATTGGATAATAGACTGTTGGTGATCGTAAAGCCGCTCGGCGAGTACACGAGGTCACCCTCCAGATCACTATCCAGAATGGCATTAGTCACCGGATCGCGCACCGCGATGTTCAGTGTATTGCTGCTGCCCTGGGAATAGTCGAGTGAGAAACTGGCCGAGATTTCCCCGCTGGCGAAGGTATAAGTAGCCAGGCCATCATTGGGCGTCGTATCAGCGAACAGACCGGTGTTGCCGGCGATAGATGCCCAGCTGCCAGAGCCGGATTGGGTGTCGAGCACAACGCCAATGCCGCCGGCATCATAGGCGTTGCCGTCCGTTCCGATAGCATCAATCCTGATAGTTTCTGGCGCGCAATTAATGCCAAACCCGTCATGGATGACGACAAAGTGGCTAAAGGCATTAGAGCAGGTAGTGATGCTGGCCACAGCCGCGGCAACGGAGGGCGTGTAGATTAGCTGGACATCATCATCGAGCTCGATTTCATCGCCACCGATAATGGCGCCGGTAATCTTGCTGTTGTCATCGATCTTGATGTCGCCGGAATCCGGGCCATAAATAACACCGGTAAAATCAAGTTCTTCGCCATCCATGTCGAATTTAGCATTCGGGTACAGGAATACGACGAGGTTAGCGACACTGCCGCCCTGGTTGACTACCAGATTATCGTCATTGTTGCCCGTGATGAAACGATCACCGATAAATAAACGTACCGCGCCGCTGACATTAATAGTGACATTATCACCGCGAACCTCCAGCCGATTGATGAAATAAGTGCCGGCACTAAAATTAATGGTCGCATTGTCATCGGCGCGAAGTCTATCAATATAGAACGGCCCGCCACCCGTAAAGTTGGCCGTGGCATTATCACGCACCCGGATGTCGTCATAAGTGCCGTTGCCTGGTGGGTTGTCTGCAGCATCAATGGTCCTGGTAGTATTGTCTGGAATATTGATATTAACACTGCCTGTTGCGGGGAAGGTGGCTGGTTCAATCGTCGGCAGTGTCTGTGTCGTAGAAATAACGTCGCCGACTGTCCCGCTCACATCGATGGCATTGCCATTATTGTCACCATCCTGAACAGAAACAGGGCCGCTGCCAACATCGATGGTGACGTCATCGTCGACATCCAGATTATCACCAGAGCTGAAAACAGGGTATGTGGAGGGAACAGGTCCACATGTTAGTGCAGGGGTAGTGCCGCAAGGATGGCGTAGGTTCATCACTTCCGTGATGTCAGTACCGGATAAGGCATATGAATAGATGCGAACCTCATCAATGTTACCGTCAAAACGGAAGTTATTAGAATTTTCAGAACCTGCATTATTCGTTTCTCCGCCTATACTGGCTATCCCGTTATCCGTACCCCAGTTTCCGGTGTAGGTACCACTGGCAACACTTACGCCATCGACAAATATTTCACGTGTTTTTGATGATGCATCGTGAACGGCCGAGACGAAATACCAGCGATTCGGAAGTATTTCCCTGCTAGTATCAAGGCTAACGGGGTTAACGCCGCGCGAAAAGAACCGTAGTTGCCCCGGTCCCGCGTCACCAAGGCTCAAGGCATAGCCACCGCTGTTGTTTTCATCATCAACAAAAATACGGCGGTCACGGTCGCCACTGTCGGCCCGTATCCAGGCGGTGATAGTAAAGCTGCCCTGAAGATCAGGGAATGTATTCGGGAGGGCAATGTAGTCATTATTACCATCGAACTCACCATAACCACAGGTACCGGGGTTGCCGACAAGAGCAGGATCAGAGTTTTCAGTAATGGCCCCGTTCATGGCTTGTGCATGGAAGGCATTTATCGATTGATCAATGACTTCTCCAGCAGACCCGCTCCATATGGTTTCGTCACTGGCATAATAAGCAAGTGGTGTATTGATGGATGGTGGTGTGGCACTGCTTGAGGCAAACGCGGCGATCACTTGTGCCTGGCGATTGACACTGCTATCAGCACGATGGCTCTGAATATCAGCCCCGGCGCTTGTCGTGATTTCGTATGTTCCTGCATGTCTGGCACTACTGGGTTGCTGATCCCAAAGTTCAATCTGTCCAGAACCATGGTCCGAATCAGGATAATTATCTCCATCGCCATTACCGACGTTTGAAACAATCAGGGCAGCATCGGTCAGGGTAGTAATAGATTGACTAATGGTCTGGCAGTTGGCACAAGTCTGGGTCGCCGTTGCCTCAGCTGGTTGCTGTGCGACACCAGAGAAAGACATGACACCGATACCCGGCCGTACATCTCCATTCCAGGTAACCTGAATGGTGATGTTTCCAGCGGCTGGAAGTTGAGCCTCCATAACTCGCCACATTTCAACGCGGTGTCCGACTCCGGAGGTGTTGCGTACCTGGTTGACGAGAATGCCCACATTGCCGCCGCCATTAATGGTGATGCTCTGGATCAGATATTGATCACCGCTTTCTGTTGAGGTGTTGATGAGCAAGATACGATCAGCACCCGCAATAAGGTTATGAGAGATGCTATGGACATTATTGCTGCCAAAGGTCTGTGACGAGACATTGGGGGCGGAGATGGCGGCAAGGGCCTGCTCTGGCAGAGACACTACGATCAGCAATGCGAGCAGGCGAGCAAATATCATGAGTGGAATCTTTTGCATTAATCGTTTCATAGCATTTGCCCTGTTAATACTGCTCACGCCGATAGATCACGGCGCTATCTTGTTGTTCGATAGGCTGTTTAGGATCAAGGTATTGTTTATCAGCGGATGCAGGTGGTTTTGAATGGTTGCTGGCAGCAGGTTCGGTCGCGGGCGAATGTACTGGTGCTACTGGCGCGGATGAAATAAGCGTAAATAATTTTTCGTCACCCCACCAGGCCGCTGCCGTCAAACTGGCCCCAAATAACAGCCAGAATAGCCAATGCTGAGTTTTTGATCGTGACGGTTTACGACATCCAGCCAATTTACCAAGGCGGTGACCGATCTTTTCCAGACGTACAGACTCCGCACGGGGCAGTTCGTCAAATGCCTCAGAAATCAATTGCTTAAGCCGATCATCTGTTGGGCAGGGGATGTTCATTCGTTCTCCGGCCAGTTTTGGCGTAGTTTTTTCAGGCTCGCGGCGGCCTGCCGGCGCACCGTGCCCTCGGGTAAACCGGTGCTTGCCGCGATTTCCCGGTGCGTGAGTCCTATCCAATAACGCATCAGCAGCAGGTTTTGTTCATCCGGGGGTAATTTTTTTACCAAACGACGTACCCATTCACGTTCATCCGCGGGCTGGGCAGGGTCGGAACAGGCTTCGGTCTCTTCGGTATTTGAGTCTGCTGGCCTCGCCTGCTCACGGCGATGGTTATCGATGTGCAGGTTAACGGCAATGCGGTAAAGAAACGCGACCGGTGCCGCGGGATTCTTGCAGATATTTTTTACAAAGCGCTCGAAGCTTTCGCTGAGCAGGTCATAGGCGTGTTCCGGGCTGGCACCGCGGGCACAGAGAAAGCGCCACAGCCTGTCGGCCTGGGCACGATAAAAGCGGTTGAATGCAGGCTGATCGCCCTTGCGGCAGAAACGTTTTATGAGGCCTGCGGCGTCCATTGCTTGAACAGGCCTTAAGGGGAAATGGTGGCTGAGATGCGCCGCCGTACAAAGTCCGCGCTGCCGTAGGTTCCGAAACGGGCCTCGGCGGTGATGGCGAAGATTTTTACATTATCGGCCGGCCCGGCTTCCGTATGAGAAGTGGAGGAACAATCCAGGCTGACGGTGAAATTGTCCAGCCCGGTAGCCGCGAGGGTGAAGCTGCCCGGGTCAATGGTATTGCTACAGGCATCGACAGGATCGGCGGCATTAATAAGCGAATAAACCGCCCAGTCGATGCCACTGCGCGCGGCCTGGAAGGCGCGCGCACCCTGAATAGCGGCGACGGTGGTTGTGCGTTGCGTACCGCCGATGGTCACCATGAAGGCCCCGACCGAGGCGAGTATGACAAGCAGAAAGATCGCCGTGACAAGTGAAAAGCCCTTTTGTTTAGTAAACACGATCATGGTGCATTATCCACGTGTACCTGGTGCAGGAGCCGGATCTGTTCGCCTGTTGCGGTATCGCTAATCGTGAGATCGAGCGTGGTGACACCGGAGCGTTGATTGGTGCCGGGGGCATAGCTAAAGCTGCATGCCGCAACATTGTCGGCCATCAGCCGGGCTATACCACCGGCAGGCGGGTTGGGTTGCACCGCATTCGTAAAGTCATAACCGGTATATCGAACCAGCTGGCCACCATTGCAGACATAGGACACGGCCGTATCCACCAGGTATAAACGCCTTGAAGGGGATTCGTGACTGAACTGCCAGCCATCGACGATCTCGATATGATCTTCATCACCATTTTGTGTGATGTTAACAGTCGTCCCGGGTGGTGTAATCACATTACTGGTACCGGCGGCGTAGGCATTTGAGCCATCCAGGGGCAGGCCCGCGGAATCGACAGCACCGATGTTATAAATAGCCACCAGAAGGTTGGCCACGCCAACGCTGGACAGGTTACCGAGGACATCAAAGTCCGAATCGGCAAGCGTGAACTGAAGACGCCTGTCCGGATCGCCGGGTGGCGGTGAGGCTCGGTAACGCGCCCCCTCAACGGTGCTTATAAGCTCAAGGGCATTGCCGCTCACGCGCACACTGTTAGGCAAGGCGCGGCGTATATCGCGCTGCATGCGGCGCAGGGCATTTTCTGCTGAATAAACCAGGGTTGCCCGCCGGCTTAGATCAATGAAGCCCTGTATGGGCTGGGCAATAAATACCGACACCACACTCAACAAGATACCGCTGATGACGATGACGATAATCATCTCCACCAGGGTAAAGCCTTGTTGCCGGAAGTATCGCATCAGTAGTTCGTCCGGTAGCCGCTCACGGCAACGCTATGCTTGTCCGGTGTGTTGACCGTCACCGTGACCCGGCTGGCATTCGCTGCATCAACCTGCGCACCGGGCGGGCCAAGCGCCTCGCCGGTAACAGAGACGGTTACCGTGTAGCCATTAAGGTCACCAATGGGGTTGCCGTTTTGATCCTGCACGGGGGCATTATTAATTACGGCATAGTCATTGATGTCATCATAGTCAGCGCGACCGGCCTCGGCCGGACCACCGGGGTCGGTAAATTCCTTGGCCAGGATCTCATCCAGGTAGGCCTCGGCAATCGCGATCGCCTGGTGGCGTATCATCGGGTCGGCACTGGAAGCGGTATTGAGGGTCATGACCTGCAGGATGCCGGTCACGGCGATGCCAATGACGAGGATCGTGATGATCAGTTCAACAAAGGTGACACCGGCTTGTTTACGAAGATCTTGCACTAGATTTCCTGAATGTAGCCGGTTTCACGAATGACCCGGAAAGAATAGCCACCGGCACTAACGGTAACATCCGTGCTGGCCTGGCCGAGAGCATTGAAGCTGAATGAGCCGGCACTGCTGCTAATCGTTGCCGAGCTGCTGTTGCCGGTGAACCCCGACTGGCCCGTGACGGGGTCAGGTGCCGACGTGGCAATAGCGCTACCATCGCAAATGCTTGGGTTATCGGCAATGGTGACGGTGTAGCTGTTACCAGTCAATGCAACCTGGGTATCGCAGTTAATGGCCACCGCCAGTTGCTGGGCATAGCGCACGGCATTAAGGACCTCGGTATAAAAGCCACGGTTTTCAAAGTCATCCTGACTAAAGAATTTAGGGAGTGCCGTAACAGAAAGAAAGCCGATTATAACCATAATCAAAACCAGTTCGACTAAGGTGAAACCCCTTAAATTTCTTTCTTGAGGAGCAGGCATTTCGTAATCCCAGTAAATAATTTTATGCAATTATTTTAGCTTAATATTCGCAAAATTAAATTAAAGATGGGTAAGCAAAAAAAAGCAGGATTATAAAAACCCTGCTTTTATATCGTAATGAGAAGCTACGATTATGGACAGGTATTACCAGCAGTAGCAGTTACCGCTGAGAAGGTGGGTGCCAGGTTGGCGCCGGCCGCCTCAGTATAGGTAAACTGACAATTGCCCGCAGTGTTAGTGATAGTCATGATAGCGGGGTCAGCGTTATCATCAGTAACGGTAAAATCGACGTTAACGCCGGCGGCTTCAGCAATAGTAGCACCAATAGCAACATCTGCATCATCACCACTCGGGTAGCCATTGATCATTGCGATATTCACGCCTTCAAGTGTAATCGTTGCACCTTGGCCCGTGGTCAGCCAGGTAGCATGTGCGATACCTGCCGCCGATTTAGCAGCACCAAGGGCGCCCTGGGTTGCCGCTTGCTCTGCTTGGCCTGTCAGGTTAGCAAAACGTGGCAGGGCTGTTGCAGCGAGCAGGCCAAGGATGACGATAACGATAACGAGTTCAATCAGGGTAAAACCACTTTGCTGTTTTTTCATATTCATACTCCTCAAATCTCCAAAAGATGGTGCTGTTTTAATGGTGGTGACGCAGTCACTTGTTATGGGTGTAGTCCTCTACAGTGACCGGCTCATTTACCCATTTGTAAGGCTCAACGGCCGCCAGTCCAAGGCCGTGAATTTTGTCGATGCCGGCGGTGTATACCCCGTCATCATCAACATCGGTGTAGTCCAGTACCACCCGGAAGCGCGCAACGGTCGGACCGTCGAGGTTGGTCTGAAAATACGCCGCATTACTTACGCGGTATATCAAGTAACCATAGTGCTTATCAAAATACCATTTGCCCGGCGCGATATCGGTGGGCTCGGCCTCGTTTTTCAGCCCGATATAATTTTCCGGGCGTTCCGAGAGCCACTGCATCGGGTTGCTGCCCTCTGCCTCGGCGATCGTCGGGATAGCATTTCCGGCAATCTTGCTGGCTATGTCGATACTCATGGCGCTGCGCAGGCTACCCAGCACCTGTTGCATTGCCGTGCGCTCGGCTTCAACACGGAGCACCAGGAGCTTGTCTACCGCGACGATAAACAGCAGGCTGATGATCGTAATCACCACGACAAGCTCTAAAAGCGAAAAGCCGCGCTGTTTCCCCCGCTTGTTTACAGCCCACGATGGAGACAGTATTTTTCCGTATTGACAATGAGTTATAGCATATATCTTAGGCGTATTCATGGTTTTGTCAACGCCCGCCCCGGGCGGCGGCGGCCAGGTCCCACATCGGCAGGAAGACCCCGAGGGCGAGAATGAAGACCATAATGCCGATGGCGACGATCAGGATCGGCTCAATGGCCGAGCTGAGGTTTTTCAGATCGTAATCGACCTCGCGTTCGTAATACTCCGCCACCTCCTGCAACAGGTCGTCGATGGCACCGGTTTCCTCGCCCACGGCCATCATTTGCAGCACCAGCGGCGTAAACATGCCGGTGGCGGCGGCGGTGCGGGTCAGGGTGTCGCCACGTTCGACGCCGTTACGCATCTGCAGGATGCGCTCAGCCAGGTAGTCATTATCGGCGGCGCGCGAAACTACCGTCATGGTCTGAATCAGCGGCACCCCGGCGCGCGTGGCCATGGCAAAGGAGCGCGCAAAACGCGCCAGCAGGGAACGATTGATAATGCTGCCAACAACGGGAATGCGCAGCTTGTATTTATGCCATTTGTAACGGCCGTTTTCGGTCTTCAGGTACATATTCAAACCGACACCGGCGAGGATCAGGCCGGCGAGGATGTAAGGCCAGTAAGTAACCGTGAAGTTAGAGGTCGCGATCAGGAACTTCGTCGCCCAGGGCAGTTCGGCGTCAAATTTGGCATAGACCTTGGCGAAGGCCGGGATCACGAACAGGTTGATAACCGCGACAGCCCCGACAATCGCCAGGATGACCACCATCGGGTAGCGCATCGCGGTCTTGATGCGATCCCGTGTATCCTTTTCCAGCTCCTGGTATTGGGCAATCTGCTGAAAGGCCTCATCGAGACGACCGGTGTTTTCACCCACCTGGATGATGCTCACGTAAAGATTGGCAAAGATATCCGGGTGCCGGGACAGGGCATTAGAGAGTTCGCGTCCTGATTCCAGATCTTCGACAACATGACGCAGGGCCTTTGCCAGGGTCTGGTTGCGCGTGGATTCGGCAAGGCTGGTGATGGAGCGAATGATCGGCACACCGGATTTCATCAGGGTGTACATCTGGCGGCTGAACAGCACCAGGTCATCGAGTTTTACGCCCGCGCCAAACAGATCGTTAAGGTTGATCGACGTGCTCTTGGTGGTCTTCGCCTCGGTAATGTCGATCGGGGTGATGCCGCTGTTGAAAAGCTGGGTGGCAACGGCGTCGGCGCTGGAGGCCTCGAGCCTGCCTTCAATAGCGTCGCCGCGATTGGTGCGGCCCTTGTAGTGAAAGGTGTTCATGCTCAGGCGCCGCTAACCCCTGTCGCGGCCTCTATGGGCGATAACGGCAGTTCAAACTCTTCCGCATCGGTGTTCACATCACCGGCGATGCGCATGACTTCTTCAATCGTGGTTATGCCGGCCTCGGCCTTGTCCATTGCCGTTTGCGCGAGGGTCCGGAAGTTTTTCTGGTTTTGGGCCGCCCGGGTAAAGCCGGCAGCATCATTCCGCCGCAGGGCATCCGCCAGGTTGTTATTGATCTCGAGCAATTCATAGACGCCGATACGACCACGATAGCCGGTGTTATTACAGTGCGGACAGCCGGCACCATGTTTGAACTGCACGGTATCAGTCCGGTCACCGATCAGTTGCTGTGCCCAGGCCCATTCGTGGGTCTGCGGTGTGTAGTCTTCGACACAGCTTTCACAAATACGCCGGATCAGGCGTTGGGCGAGCACGGCCTGCAGGGCGCTTGCAACAAGGAAACCCTCGGCACCCATATCAAGCAGGCGCAGCGCGGTACTGACCGCATCATTGGTGTGCAGCGTCGAGAGCACGAGGTGACCGGTCATGGCGGCACGCAGGCCCATCTCGACCGTTTCATGGTCACGCATTTCCCCGACCAGTACGATGTCCGGGTCCTGGCGCAGGGCCGCGCGCAGCACGCGGGCAAAGGTCAGGTTAATGGCCGGGTTGACCTGCACCTGGTTAATCCGCGGCAGGCGGTATTCAACCGGGTCTTCCACGGTAATGATCTTGTTCTCGGGGTGGTTTAACAGGTTCAGTGCCGCGTACAGCGTCGTGGTCTTACCGCTACCTGTCGGCCCCGTCACCAGGGCCATGCCATGCGGTTGCCGGATAATCTGTTTAAAGCGCGTCGCAATATCCTCGGGCATCCCGAGCTGATTGAGATCGAGCATACCGTGGGATTGATCAAGCAGGCGCATCACCACCGACTCGCCATACTGCACCGGCATGGTCGATAGACGCACGTCGATACTCTTATCCTTAACCTTGATGTTAAAGCGGCCGTCCTGTGGCAGGCGGCGCTCCGAGATGTTCAGCCCCGACATGAGCTTGAGGCGTGAAACCAGTGCCGTGGCAATGCGCTTTTCCTTCATCACGGTTTCATGCAGGATGCCGTCGATGCGCTGGCGCAAACGCAACACGTGTTCGTCGGGTTCAATATGGATATCCGAGGCGCCGACTTGCGCGGCATCTTCAAACATCGATTGCAGCAGTTTGACAACCGGCGCATCCGCTACATCGGCGGCCTCACCAAGCGCGGCAATATCAAAATCATTATCTGAAAGCTCCTCCCCAAGCTCCTCGGCGAATTCAGAGATTTCCTGGGTACGACGAAAAACCGAGTCGATGGTAGACAGCAGATCCGTTTCGCGAACCAGGGCCTGGCGGATTGGCCGTTTCAGAATATTCGAGATTTCGTCGTAACCGAAGATGTCGGTCGGGTCAGCCATGCCGACCAGCACATCATCACCGCTCGAGTCGAGCGGAATGGCGCGGTAGCGACGGGCATGGGTTTCCGGCAAGAGCCGCACAGTGTCGGCGTCGTACTTGTAATATTTCAGGTCAATAAAGGGAATGCGGAGCTGGTGGGAGAGGATATCGAGCATGCTATCCTCATCGATAAAGCCGTTTTCGATGAGCACCTTGCCGAGTTTACGCCCGGACTTTTTCTGGTCGGCGAGGGCCTGCATGAGCTGTTCTTCGGATATCGCCTTGTGCTCAACGAGCAGGTCACCGAGGCGAATCTTTTTACGTACTTGTCCAGTCAAAACCCTATCCCCTTCCTGACAGCTGGTAATACTACCCGATACAGCATTCTATCTATAAGGTTTAATCAAATAACCATGAGAAATCAAGAAGTTTTAAGCGAAACTTGATAGACAGTTCATCTAGTGGTCGCAGGCAGTTTAATTGTTATTCAGGGTCAGGCTGCCGACAAGCTCCCCCACAGAGCCCAGGCCGTGTCTCTGAAGATAGTCGAGAATCCCCTGGTTGATGGTGTTACAGGCCAGTGGGTCATAAAACAGCGCGGTACCGATGCCGACGGTGCTGGCACCGGCAATGAGAAACTCGAGCGCATCCTCGGCTGTCGTGATGCCACCCTGGCCAATGATCGGGATATTGTGCTGCCGGGCGACCTGGTACACCTGGTGTACCTTGAGCAGGGCCACGGGTTTAATCGCCGGACCGGACAGGCCACCCTGGTTATTGCCAATCACTGGTCGGCGCTGCTCGATATCGATGGCCATGCCCATCAGGGTGTTGATCACGGCCAGGCCGTCGGTGCCAGCCTCGATGCAACGTCGGGCATTGTCGGCGATATCGGTCTGATTTGGCGATAACTTGGTGATAAGTGGCTTGGATGTGTTGGCCCGACAGGCCGCGACTACGCGCGCTGACATGTCCGGGTCGTTACCAAAGGCGACCCCGCCTTCCTTCACATTCGGGCAGGAGATATTGATCTCCATGGCATCGATCGGCGAATCGTCAAAGATCCTGGCGACCTGGGCATATTCCTCGACACTGGAGCCCGAGATATTGGCGATGTAGCGAGTCTCGGCAAAATCCAGTGTCGGCAGGATCTCATCCACTACCTGCCGCGCGCCGGGATTTTGCAGGCCGATGGCGTTAAGCATGCCGGCCGGTGTTTCGTAGATACGGTGCGGCGCATTGCCGAGGCGGGGCTCGAGGGTCGTACCCTTCAGGCACACCCCGCCGACGTCGGCATGGGAAAAGCCTTCCACGCGGGTGTATTCATGCCCAAAACCGACACAGCCCGAGAGCAGCATGATCGGGGAATTCAGTTGCAGACCACAAAAATCGATAGAAAGTGGATTCATTCAGATATTGTATAGCAGATGGAGAAGAAATTGATGAATTAGGATTGATGATTGCTGAATGGGGTGGCGATCATCATTCCGCAACCAGCATTCATCAATTACCATACACCCATGTTTCACATCGTCCTCTTTGAGCCCGAGATCCCGCCGAACACCGGCAATATCATGCGTCTGTGTGCGAACACGGGCATGCGTCTGCACCTGATCCACCCGCTGGGCTTTGACCTCGATGAAAAAAGTGTCCGCCGCGCCGGCCTGGACTACCGGGACATGGCCACCGTTACCGAGCACGAAAGCCTGCAGGGTTTTATTGAGCGGGAGAAGCCGCCGCGCATCCTGGCGTGCTCAACGCGGGGCACGCAGAGCTATGCAGAGGTGACGTATGTGGCCGGGGATGCCCTGCTGTTTGGTCCGGAAACGCGCGGCCTGCCAGCGGCCGTGCTTGAGAGTCTGCCGCCTGGACAGTGTTTGCGTGTGCCCATGCAGCCCGGTTCACGTAGTCTGAACCTGTCCAATACCGTAGCCGTGATCGCCTATGAGGCCTGGCGGCAGCATGGCTTTGCCGGGGCCGGCTGAATATTTATAGCGTAAACCCCATATAAATGCGTCAGTTACACGTTTATGCCGGCATTTGAATATTCTAACAAGGTTTCCTGGCGTAAAATTAGTCTAAGATTTGGTTATATCTTATCGGGTGTGGGTAAGGAGTAGTTGTATGGCGTTCCCGCTAGCCCTTGAAGGCATGTATGACAGAACAGAGGCAGTGCGTTCAGCGATCAAGATTTTTGTGGCAGCCGCTGCTGTAGTTATTGCCTTAAGTATTGTTGGTTATTACATCGACCGCGGAATGAAATACACCGCCTTGGCTGAAAACGAGTCCAGGTTTCTCATATCCGCAACACCCATTCTGGATGAGGTGTTTCGCGGCGCTCTTGGTGATGTGCTAATCCTGGCAGAAAAAAAGCACCTGTTCAGGAATGCCGGCGCAGAGAAAAAGCTGCTGGCAAAAGAATTTATTGATGTGGCGAACATCAAACGCATCTATCAGCAAATATACCTGGTTGATGCATCCGGAATGGAGACCGTGAAAGTCGATCACTCCGGGCGTGTCGCCTATGCCGTGGCAGAACCCGACCTGGAAAATGAATCTCACAGGCATTATTTTCAGCAGACGGTGTCATTAAAGCCAGGCACGATTTTTGTGTCACAGTCGGCTTCTGATATAAAGCAGCAAAAAAGTGCAAGACCGGCCATGCCAATGATTCGGCTGGCAACCCCCGTAGTAAATACACAAGGCGAGCGGAAAGGCATTCTTGTCTTGAATCTGTTGGTGGATAAACTGCTCGACAAGATAGCCGGCGATGAAATTGTCGGACAGCGCGGCTTGATGCTGTTTAACGACGATGGTTATTGGTTATATGGCAGCGATACAGATAAAGCCCGCAGCCCCCGGCCTGTACACAGCCGGAATTTTTCAACAGTAAATATCGAAGCCTGGCAGCAGATGATGGCCTTACCGGCCGGCCAGTTCAGAAACGAACAAGGATTATTCACATATCGAACCTTGCCGATCCGGCTCGGCCCCGAGAGCACAGGGCCTTTTCTGCAGGAAATCGAGTGGCGTCTGTTCTCATACGTAGATGCGGAATCGTTATCCGCGGCTATTAATTCCGGAAGGCCGTTTTTTATAGCCGGAACGGCGCTGCTGCTGTTATTGATATTGCCCGTCAGTGTCTTGCGGGGCAGGCGTTTTGCACAACAGGTATATGCTACCAGCCTGTTAACGACTTATTCCAACATCATCGAGCAGAGTGACGAATTGATATATGTTGTGGGGGCGGATGGGAAATTCCGGTTTGTTAATTCCGCATTCGAGCGCTGTACCGGCTACAAGGCGGAAGAAGTCGTGGGCAAAGGACCAGGCATATTAAAATCAGGGCATCACCCGGAAGATTTTTACAAATTGTTATGGTCGACGATTAAAAGCGGCGAAACATTTGAAGGTGTCTTTGCCAACAAGAAGAAAGACGGCAGCATTTACTACGAGGCCAAGAGAATCATGCCGTTCCGGGGCGCAAAGGGTGAGGCAATGTATTTTCTCTCGGTCGGCCATGACCTGAGTGACATGTACGAAAAGCGGCTGCATGAGATGCAGGTAACCTCGCAATTATCCAAAAGTGTACCCCACCATTTTAACAACCTGCTTAGCAGCATTATGGGATATATACAGCTCTCGATTCACAAGGTTAGTAGTGATGGCGCCGGTGCCATGGATGAAATAAAGATGTTCCTTCAGAAATCCATGGAGCAAGCAGTTAATGCAGAGGCCTTGATAGCCAAGATAGCAATGTCCAGGCACGACAGGATTGATATACAGGCAAGGATTAATGTCGGGGATATTGCCGGTATTGCAGTTGCCGAGGCGAAAGCCAGGTGGCCGGAAAATATCAACATTGCCTTGTGCGCAGATAGCCATTTGCCCATGATCAACGCAAATGCAGAACTACTTGATAAAGCCCTCAAGGAGTTACTGGAGAACGCCGGGGAGGCACTTGTTGATGGCGGAGATATCAACGTTGAGCTGAAAGTGGTTGAGCCGGTTTCTGATTTCTGCGTGAACTGCGGCAAACCGATTAAAGGGAAGCATATCCAGATCAGCGTGCGTGACAATGGTCCGGGGATCAGTGCAGACATGATGGACAGGATCTTTGACCCCTTCTTTTCGACCAAGGAGAGCGCCCGGCTTGTTGCGCAAACGCCCGGGCTGGGATTGACCATGGTGCGCGGCATAGTGCATCAAAATGGCGGTCACTTGCTGCTGCAGTCAAAAGAGGGCAGAGGGACAAAAGTTAGCCTGTTGCTACCGATAAATACTCAAAATCAGTAGGCCAGGTAAGGGTATTTGATGTCGGGTTGATTATTATCGAGTTATAGCAGGCGCTATTTCAGGCGCATGATGCCCATGATCTTCAGCGCCCACTTTTCATAACTGGGCTCGGATTTACCATTACGCATCTTGTAGAGGAAGTATTTCTCGAAGGCTATCTTTGCCCAGTGCACCCATTTGCCTTTTTTGAACCAGGTGACATTTCGGGGCGGGATCTGCGGCAGGGCAATAAACGCCGCCCCGGTATCCCCCAGGTCAGCCAGGCAGAAGGCATTCCAGGTGGCCGTGGCGGTAACCGGCCTGCCTGCAAGTTCGGCCTGGATGTTCTGCACAATGGCCGCCACCATGGACTCGATCATGTAACCGGTTTTCGGGGCCCCGGTCGGCACCGGCGTGGTTTCAACCGGCGGGATGGCGATGCAGACCCCGGCCGAATAGATGTTCGGGTATTTCGGGCTGCGCTGGTGGGCATCGACCATGACAAAACCACGCGGATTGCACAGGCCCTCCACCTCGGCAACCGGGGCAACACCCTTGAAGCCGGGCAATAACATGGCGTGCTTGAAGGGCAATTCATGTTGTTTTGCCACCTCACCACCTTCATCCAGTTGATCTATATAAATGGTGTCGGCCTCGACTCTGCTAACCCGGGCATTGGTTATCCAGTTTATATGCCGGTTACGCAGCTCATGCTCGAGCAAGCCCCTGGAATCACCCACACCGCCGAGGCCGAGATGGCCCACATAGGGTTCGCTGGTGACGAAGGTCATTGGCACCTTGTCTCGTAGCTTGTGTTTACGCAGGGCGGTATCGAGTATGGCCGCATATTCATAGGCCGGACCGAAGCAACTGGCAAATTGCACGGCACCGACGATTACCGGACCGGGGTCGTCGAGTAGCCTTTTGACATCCGCATGGGTCTTTTCGGCATGGTCTACCGTACATACCGACTGGGTAAAACCGTTTGTCGGTCCGCTGCCTTCCACTTCCTCAAAGGCCAGTTGCGGGCCGGTGGCAATGAGCAGGTAATCATAATTGATCTCATTACCGTCCTCGAAAAAAAGCCGGTTAGCCTCGGCATCGATACGGCTGACCCAGCCGGTAACGAAGTCGATATTGTGTTTTTTCAGGAGTGGTTTAAGCGGCAGCGTAATGGCATCACGCGTCCGCCAGCCGACGGCCAGCCAGGGATTGGAGGGCACGAACTGGAAATAGTCATTGGCGTTAATGAGCGTAATTTGATGTTCGTTGCCCAGTGTCTGTCGTAATTCAAATGCAGCAGGCAGGCCACCAATACCTGCGCCGAGGACAATAACGTGGGCCATGCAATTCTCCTGAATCAAGCAATGATTACCTTTCAGTATGACAGCTATGCCTGAAAAAACGCCTGATGATACTGCGTATAAAAAACACACAAAATCAGCTAATTCCCGTTGCATCGCGTCTGCTTTTAAATTTTAGACAAACGCATAAAATGCCCCGATTAAAGGTAACGAGGTTAAGGATATTCTTCCAGGGAACAGAGTTGATCAGGGGCGACCGTTCGGAGACAAGGGTAGCAAGTCATCCCTGTGTGTGGACAGGAATCACCAGGATGACGTCAAGGTATAATCACAATCATCATTCAGCAATCCTGAATCAGCAATCAGATTTACTCGGCCTTTTGCTCGCGCTGTAACAAATCCCGGACGGCCTTATGGGGGTCGTGGTTTGCATAGATGACCTGGTAGACCTGTTCACTGATGGGCATATCGACACCTGCGCTCGCCGCCAGCTCATGTAAGACCCGGGCCGTTTTCGCACCTTCGACAACCTGGCCGATATCGGTAAAGGCCTGCTCGGCGCTGTTGCCGGCGGCAATGGCCTTGCCGAAACGGCGGTTGCGTGACTGATCATCGGTACAGGTCAAGACCAGATCACCGAGCCCGGCCAGACCCATAAAGGTATCGGCATCGGCGCCGAGGCGTTGTCCGAGCCGTGACATTTCGGCAAGGCCGCGCGTAATCAGGGCCGCGCGGGTGTTGGCACCAAAGCCCAGACCGTCGGCGATGCCGGCGGCAATGGCGAGGACATTCTTGACGGCGCCACCGATCTCGACACCGACCACGTCGGTGCCGGTATAGGCACGGAAGGTTTCGGTGTGCAGGCGCGCGGCCAGCTGTTCGGCAAAGGCACTGTCCCTGGAGGAAACCGTGACCGCGGTGGGCAGGCCACTGGCCACCTCCCGGGCAAAGGTCGGTCCGGAGACGACGGCCAGCGGGTATTGTTCGCCCAGTTCCTGTTCGGCAATGGTATGGAGCAACTGGTGGGTGTCGGGTTCGAGGCCCTTGCTTGCCCAGGCAATTTTCTGGCCTGCCTGCAGGAAGGGCCGGATGCGTTTGAGGGTTTCGCGAAACACATGGCTGGGCACGGCAATAAGCAGGAGCGGTGAGGCCGTGACGGCGGTGGCGATATCCGCTTCGATGCGGAGGCTGTCGGGAAATGCGATACCCGGTAAATAGCCTTCATTACAGCGGGCGCCGGCCAGTGCCGCCTGGTGGTCGGGGTTATGCCCCCAGAGTACGGCGGGCCGCTGGCCTTGTGACAGGAGGATGGCCAGTGCCGTGCCCCAGGAACCGGCACCGAAGACACTGACACAGTTGGCAGCCATGGTTGTCACCGCAGCGGTTTATTGCAGGGTTTCGTTGCTCGCCGCTGCCTGTTCCTGCTGTTGTGAAAACAGGGCGTCGAAGTTGACCGGGGCCAGCAGTAATTGCGGGAAGCCGCCCCGTGTGACGAGGTCGGAGATGACTTCGCGGGCGAACGGGAAGAGGATATTTGAACAGTAGCTGCCGAGCATGTAACGCATTTCCTCGTCGCCGAAACCATCGATACGGAAAATACCCGCCTGCT
The DNA here is from genome assembly GCF_032250955.1 of Sulfuriflexus sp. Lineage (NCBI taxonomy): Bacteria > Pseudomonadati > Pseudomonadota > Gammaproteobacteria > Chromatiales > Granulosicoccaceae > Sulfuriflexus > Sulfuriflexus sp. Next base: position 18,885 of record NZ_JAVVES010000032.1, read on the forward strand.
GGACCTCAGCCAGGTAGGCCGTGGTTTCTTCATCTACCTTGGCGGTCACGGTTACCATGAGGACAATTTCAAACACATTTTCATCGAGAGGCTTGGAACGGCTCTGCAATTGCAGATTGATGTTTGGCTGCCAGTCATCGTTGCGGAAGACTTCCGGTGTGTTTGGTGTTTCGAATGAGATGTCCTTGGTATAGACCTTCTGGATAACAAAGACCTGTTCAGGTGTTGTGCTTGTGTTTTCTTCGCTCATGACGCTTCCGTTGATTAGTTCTGTGTTTATCAGCCCAGACCCAGCATGGGATCGAGCTCGTCATCGATGTCCAGTTCTGAAAGCTCGTCGAAACCACCGACATGTGCATCATCGATAAAAATTTGCGGCACACTGGTGAGGCCGTTGGCGCGGGCTTCCATTTCAGCACGTTTCTCGGGAAACTGATCGACGCGAATCTCCTCGACTTCTACTCCCTTGTTGGCAAGTAACTTCAGTGCGCGTACGCAATATGGACATACAGCAGTGCAGTAGACAGTAACATGTGGCATAACTATAAGGACTCTGTAAAAAGGTTAGTGATTATTTCTTCAGCTTGATGCTGGCGGTTATTTCTTACTCTTCTTCTTACTCAAGGGCAAACCGGCATTTTGCCAGGCCATAACGCCGCCCTTGAGATTGGCGACATTTTCAAAATTATGCTTACGCAGCCAGCCACTCACGGTACTGGAACGGGCACCGCTGCGACAGCTGACAATGACTGGTTTCTGCTTGTATTTTTCCAGTTCGGCGATGCGTGATTGCACACTGGCCATGGGTACATGCAGGGAATTGATAATATGCCCCTCGGCATATTCCTTGTCATCGCGCACATCAATGACAACGCCGCCATCATGGTTAATCAGTTGTGTTGCCTCCTCGGGACCAACCTGCCTGATGCCACGAAGGGCGCTTATCAGGGTCGTGCCTGAAAGCATGAGCAGGATAATGAGGAGGGCAAGAAACAGATCCCAGTGGTTGGTAGCGAATTCAATGAATTGTTGCATAGTGTTTGTATTGGGGCCGGAAGCGGTAGTGAAAGATGCAGCATGATAGCAGCGATCCAGGCGCTGAGCACCTTATGTTACGTATTGTAGAAGCTCGATGTTAAATGCTAGCGTTACAGAATACTTCACGCATCATGCCGATAAGCCGCAAGGTGCGCTCATCGCCAACCCGATAATATACGCGGTTTGCGTCCTTGCGCGAGGCGAGGATGCCCTTGTCACGGAGTATAGCCAGGTGCTGTGAAATATTGCTTTGAGAAGTGCCCACATTTTCAACAATGTCTTGCACGCTGATTTCACGTGCTCCGAGTGTGCACAGGATCTTCAGTCGTAGCGGATGAGACATGGCTTTGAGTGAACGCGAGGCGCGATCGATGTCTTCATCACGAGATATAAGTAAAGTATCCATAACTGTGTTCATTCTGACTACCTGCATAAATGGTTTATCAATCAGCCAGAGCGCTAAACGGCCAGCGCTGATTCCCTTGTTCGCCTTCGGGTAATAAACAGGAGGCGTCTAATTTCTATATGTTCATATATAATAAAAAGGTTATACAATAATGTACCGTTTTCCGGGTAAGTGCAAACCTGATTATAGTAATAGGTTAGACTTATAGATAAGGCTGCAGACCGCATTGTCGCGGCCACATATGCTACAATATGCGCCCGTTTACGCATTCGAGTTAGACTATGTCTAAACTAGAGACAGGAACGGGCATACCGCCAAAATTACTAGCAAAAATGGAAGTAAGTCATTGATTCCTAAGCCAATGATGCTCATAATCCTGGACGGCTGGGGCTTCAGTGAAGACCCCGAGGCCAACGCGATCGCGCAGGCCCACAAGCCGGTCTGGGACAAACTCTGGAATGACCATCCGCACACGACGATCCGTGGCTCGGGGGCCGAAGTCGGCCTGCCGGCGGAGCAGATGGGTAATTCCGAGGTCGGACACCTGAACCTGGGCGCCGGGCGCGTGGTTTACCAGGAGTTCACCCGCGTTTCACGGGCCATCAAGACCGGCTCTTTCTTCAAGAACCAGACCCTGACCAATGCCGCCGATCTGGCGATCGAAAGCAATAAAGCCATACATATCCTTGGCCTGCTCTCGCCCGGCGGCGTCCACAGTCATGAAGAGCATATTCAGGCCATGGTGCGCCTGGCGGTCGAGCGGGGTGCGAAACACGTCTATTTGCACGCCTTCCTCGACGGCCGCGACACGGCGCCGAAAAGCGCCGAAGAATCGATCAAGGCCATGCAGGCGGTGTTCGACGAGCTCGGCAATGGCCGCTTTGCCTCGGTGATCGGTCGTTACTACTCTATGGATCGCGACCACCGCTGGCCCCGTATCCAGGCTTCCTATGACCTGATTACGCAGGGCAAGGGCGAGTTTACGACGGCCACCGCCGGGGAGGCGCTTGAACAGGCCTATGCCCGTGGCGAGACCGATGAGTTCGTCAAGGCCACGACGATTGTGCCGGCAGGCGAATCACCGGTGCAGGTGGAAGACGGCGACGTGGTCGTGTTCATGAATTTCCGTTCCGACCGTGCCCGCCAGATCACCCGCCCGTTTATTGAAGAGGATTTTGACGGTTTTAAGCGCGACATGATCCTGAAGCTGGGTTCGTTCGTCAGCCTGACTGAATATAAGGAAGACTTTAATGTCCCCGTGGCCTTCCCGCCCGAGCGATTGAAGAATGTCCTCGGCGCCTATCTCGCAAGCCTGGGGATGCGCCAGTTGCGCATCGCCGAGACCGAGAAATATGCCCATGTCACGTTTTTCTTTAACGGCGGGGAAGAAGAGCCGTTCGAGGGCGAGGATCGTATCCTGGTTAATTCGCCAAATGTCGCTACTTATGATCAGCAGCCGGAAATGTCGGCGCCTGAACTGACCGACAAGCTCGTTGATGCGATTGAAAACGGCAATTACGACACCATCATCTGTAACTATGCCAATCCGGACATGGTCGGCCATACCGGTAATCTTGAGGCCACCATCAAGGCCATTGAGGCCCTCGATGTCTGCCTCGGCAGGGTCAAGGCGGCACTGGACAAGACTGGCGGCGAGATGTTCATCACCGCCGATCACGGCAATGCCGAACTCATGCGTAACAAGGAAACCGGCCAGCCGCATACGGCGCACACCACCAACCCGGTGCCATTGATTTATGTCGGCCGCCCGGCCCGGTTTGATATCAACCACGGGGCACTGTCCGATATTGCGCCGACCATGCTCTATTTAATGGGCCTGCCACGGCCGGTGGAAATGAGCGGCCCGCTGTTGTTGACCCTTGATGCCGACCGTGAAGAGGCGGATTCAGCCACAGACGGCTGATGCGTGGCGCTCTGGCGCTGCCCGTGGCATGCTAACGCACGTGCGCAAGCTAACGACATCTCCCACCTTCCTGCTGGTTATCGGTGTACTGACAGTCTCCGGCTTGATGCTGCCCGCCGCCCATGCAGACAGTGATGATGTGGCGCAAGCCCAGGCCCGGGAGCAGCGCGCAAAGCTGGTCAAGCTGAAAGAGACCATCACAACCCTGCAGGGCACGCTGAAGCGGGATCGGAGCAAGCACGGCAAGTTACAGGCCCAGTTGCGCCACGCGGAAAAGGCCATTGGTGGCCTGATCCGCCAGATCGACATAATTGACCGCAAGCTCACGCAGCAAAAAAAGCGTATGCAGGGTCTGCAAGGTGAGCGCCAGACGCTGTGGACCGACCTGGCACGTCAGCGCCGGGTGCTGGCCGGGCAGATTCGCAGCGCCTATGCCATGGGCCGCCAGGAATACATGAAGCTGCTGCTTAATCAGCAGGACCCATCGGTCATGGGGCGAACTCTTGTCTATTATGACTATCTAAACAGGGCGAGGACAGCCAGGATCCGCGCCATTGATGAGTCGGTGACCCGGCTGGAAAGAATCGAGGTCGATATAACAGAGCAGACAGCCCGGCTGGAGCGAACCCGCCAGGAGCAGCTGCAACAAAAACTGAAACTGGAAAAGAGCCGCAGCGAGCGGGCCGGCGTATTGGCCCGGCTGGACAAGCAAATCCAGGGCCGGGAAGAAAAGCTGCAGCTTTATCAGGCGGATGCCAAACAGCTGGAACACCTGATGGAGGGCCTGCGCGAGGCGCTGGCCGATGTCCCGGCAAATGCCGGGGAACGTAAGCCCTTCAAATCACGGCGCGGAGACATGCGCCTGCCTGTAAAGGGCCGCATAACCGGCAGTTTCGGTGCGCAGCGCAGGGCGGGCGGTCCACGCTGGCAGGGTGTTATGATCCGCGCGGCGCGGGGGACCGAGGTGCAGACGGTTTCTCATGGCCGGGTCGCCTTCGCCGACTGGTTACGCGGCTTCGGCCTGATGGTAATCGTGGACCATGGCGATGGCTATATGTCGCTATATGGCCATAATGACAGCCTTTTTGTCGAAACCGGCGACTGGGTCGAGAACGGCGAAGTAGTGGCGACGGTTGGCAATAGTGGTGGCCAGAAACACGCGGGACTGTATTTTGAGATCCGCGCCGACGGCAAACCGACCAATCCGCTGCGCTGGTGTAAACGCTGAAAAGAGGCCGCCAGCGGCCTGAAAACAAAGATGACAGGGCCTCGGCGCTTGTATATGGCCGTAATTTAGAAAATACTTAAGGTTCGACGCCTTAAAGCATGGAGCAGTAAATGAATGCGCTCATTCGAAATTTTTTAGTACTGACCGTTGGATTGATGTTGGGTGTATCGCTGGCCATTGGTCGCAGCGGTCTGGCAGAACGCAATGTGGGCAACGGCCCCTTGCCACTGGATGACTTGCGCGTATTCACCGAGGTCTTCGAAAAGATAAAAAATGACTACGTTGAAGACCGTAGCGACAAGGAACTGATAGAGTCCGCTATCAGCGGCATGCTGAGCAACCTGGACCCGCACTCTGCTTACCTGAATGAAGATGCCTTCAAGGAATTACAGGTCGGGACCACCGGGCGCTTCGGTGGCCTCGGTATCGAGATCAGCATGGAAGACGGGTTTGTAAAGGTCGTCACACCCATCGATGATACGCCGGCACAGCGTGCCGGGATGCAACCCGGTGATCTTATTATCCGCCTCGATGATCAATCCGTGAAGGGTATGAGCCTGACCGAGGCCGTCAAAATCATGCGCGGTGACGTCGGCACCAGCATCGAGCTGACCGTGGTGCGCGAGGGCGCGGAAAAGCCGCTCACATTCAATATCACGCGCGACATCATCCGGGTCAAAAGCGTGAAGTTCAGAACCCTGGAAGACGGTTTTGGCTATGTTCGTATCAGCCAGTTCCAGAGCCATACGGTCGATAATCTCGCCGATGCGATCAGCAGCCTTAAGGATGAAAACGAGAATCTGAAAGGTATTGTCCTCGATTTACGCAACAATCCGGGTGGCGTGTTAAACGCCGCCGTGGGTGTATCCGATGCCTTCATCGACAAGGGCATGATCGTTTATACGGAAGGCCGCACCGGTGATTCTGATACCAAATTCTATGCCAGCAATGGTGATCTGATGCAGGGTGCGCCAATCGTGGTGCTGATTAATGGTGGCTCGGCATCGGCATCCGAGATCGTTGCCGGTGCCCTGCAGGATCACCAACGTGCCGTCATCATGGGCACCGAGAGCTTCGGCAAAGGCTCGGTACAGACCATTTTGCCGATGAATAACGGCACCGCCGTGAAACTGACCACGGCGCGTTACTTCACCCCGAACGGCCGTTCCATCCAGGCCGAGGGGATCGTGCCCGACATCAAGACCGAGCGCCTGCGCGTCAGCAATGCCGATGAATCTGTGCTGAAAGGTATAAAGGAAGCCGATCTCAGCGGCCACCTGAGTAACGGCAACGGCAAGAAAGAAAAGACCAAAAAGGGCAAAGACAGCAAGAAAGCGGATAAAGCAGAGAAAGAAGAAAAGAAGAGCCTCGTCAGTGAAGATTACCAGCTTTACGAAGCGCTTAACCTGCTCAAGGGTATGAACATCATGCATACCCGCCTGGGCCGCTAGGCAAGCCGGTAAATGCAACGCTGGCGGAAAACGCTGCTGGTCACCGGCATGTTGCTCAGCAGCGGGATGGCGTTGGCGCAGCGCCCGGCCATCGCCATCATTATCGATGACCTCGGTAACAACGCCCATGATGAGCGTGCCGTTGAACTGCCGGGGGCAGTGGCCTGTGCCTTTCTACCCCATGCCCCCTACACGAATAAACTGGCGCGCAAGGCGCACAGTGTAAACAAGGAAGTAATGCTGCATGCGCCGATGGAGGCCTTGCATGGCAATGCCCTCGGGCCCGGCAGCCTGACCCTGCACATGACCGAGCGACAGTTCACCGCAACCCTGCAGGACGATCTCGCCGCGGTGCCCCATGTACAGGGCATTAATAACCACATGGGCAGCCTGCTGACCCGGCATCCCGGCCATATGCTCTGGTTGATGCAGGAAATGACCCGCCACGGAAACCTGTTCTTCGTCGATAGCCGCACCACCGTGAGTAGTGTCGCCAGGACGGTGGCGGCCGAGAACCGGATTCCAAACCTGGAGCGCGACATCTTTCTCGACGCCGAACCGGGTGAAGCCTTTGTCGAGCGCCAGTTTGCACGCCTGGTCAAGGTCGCGAAACAGCGCGGCACGGCACTGGCCATTGGCCACCCTTACCCGGCGACCATGAAGGTGCTCAAGCAACGCCTGCAAGAGCTCGACGAGATGGGCGTTGACCTGGTCGCCGTCGGTGAACTCATTCAACGCAAACAACAGGAGCTGCCCGCATGGCAACTGTCCTCATCCCCCTTGCCCAAGGTTGCGAAGAACTCGAAGCCGTAACCGTCATTGATCTGCTCCGCCGTGCCGGCATTGAAGTTGTCTCGGCCGGGCTCGATAAGCAGCCCGTACGTGCCAGCCGTGGCACGGTCCTCATCGCCGATACGGATCTCGACAGCGCACTGCAACAGGACTACGACATGGTCGTTTTGCCCGGGGGCATGCCCGGTGCGGATCATCTTGATAATGACCCGCGTATCCAGGCGCTGCTGAAAGAGATGGCGGCCAACGATAAATACACCGCGGCGATCTGCGCCGCGCCCAAGGTGCTGGCCAGCAGCGGCGTGCTGGGCGACAAAAAGGCCACGGCGTTTCCCGGCGTGCTCGAGGCACTCGGCAAAACCCCCGCGGCCGGCGCTGTCGTGGCGGATGGCAGGGTTATCACCTCACGAGGACCGGGCACCGCGATGGATTTCGCCCTTAAGCTCATAGAGGTGCTGGTCAGTAAGGATAAACGCGACGAGGTTGAAAAGGGCCTGGCTAAATAGATTGATGAATGATGATCGCGGATGGATGATTGATTTCGAGCATTGAATTAAACAGTTCATTTAAACTTCGTAGTCAGTAATGCAGAGTGTGCGGTCTTTAGAACCGCGTTGCGTTGCATTTATTGCCTTAATTGAGCTGAAGAGCAGCAATTTATCTTGCCGTTGCTGACGTAGATATAACTACACACTTTTTGTTGTTATTATAAGAAAATCAGATCAGCTGAAAGAACAGGACACATAAGGGGCGTTTGCTGAACATGCGATTCGATATCCCCACGTTATTAGTAGCCGTGGCGCTGGCGAACGTATTTTGTGCGGGGGCGAGGTTCCTGCTCTGGCGGATGCACCCCGCAATCCCCGGACTTGGCCGCTGGGCATTGGCCGGTGGCGCCGGTGCACTTGCACTCTTTCTGATCCTCTTCTATGGAATTAAACACTGGTCGCCGCTGTTGTCGCTGGCACAGCTCATTGTGGTGATCGGCCTGTTTCTGGCCTGGGACGGGTTTCGGCGATTTATCGGCAGACCGCCTCTCTCATCTCTGTCTTTGGTTGTTCTTGCTGTCATCGTGCTGGCCTGGATTGCAACAGCGCAACTCCAGGATTCACTACTGGTTCGGGCACTGGGCAATTCCATCCTGGTTGCCACATTGTCGGGACTGATTGCACGTGACTTGCTTACCGCGCCCAAACCCATCCCGCTGGCCATGCGTGCCACGGGATGGGTTTATGCGCTCAATGCGATGGTTTTTTTGATACGTACCGTCGGTGCCGACCAGGGTGCTCCACCTGTAGGTCCTCTGAACCCCGATGGATTCGCCGCCTTTATGCTGCTCTGGTGGTTGTGCATGACAATTGCCGTAACGCTGGGGATGGTGTTGATGGCAGCCGAACGTCTCCAGGCGGATCTCGATAGCCAGGCCAACCGTGACCCGCTGACGGGTGCTCTCAATCGCCGGGCCTTTTCGTTAATTGCCGAAAATGCGGTAGCCCAATCCCGCCGATACGACAGGCCGTTATCGGTATTGATGATGGACCTCGACAACTTCAAACAAATCAATGACCGCCTGGGTCATAACGCCGGCGACGCGCTGTTGTGCCGGTTCGTTGCCACCGCCGGCCAGGTTCTGCGCGACGAGGACGTTTTCTGCCGCTTCGGCGGCGAAGAATTTGTCGCGCTGTTACTGAATACCCCCGCCGAACAGGCACGGGTGGCAGCCGAGCGATTGCGCACCAGCTTTGTAATAGAATCAGCGGCAACGGAAGCCGCAGACGATACCCAGCCCATCACCGTCAGCATCGGCATCGCCGAACTTGGGCAGGATGAAGATATCGAAAGCCTCCTGCACCGCGCCGATACCGCTCTCTACCAGGCCAAGGACAAGGGTCGTAACTGTTGTATACTTACCGAAGACGCACGGAAAAACTCGAATAAAACAGACGTAAAACAAAAAGCATCGTAGAACAAAAAGTACTTTGCATCACTGCTGTCCCGTTAATTCCCTCTCCCTTCGGGAGAGGGTTAGGGTGAGGGGATTTAGATTCGATAACACCTTG
>NZ_JAVVES010000033.1:0-27679 GCF_032250955.1 Sulfuriflexus sp.
CCCTAATATCTGCGCGTATAATTCTTTGTCTCTCATGGCTTCTACGGTAACCTACCCACTTGATTTGGTGAAGAGCCTATATAAAAAGTGCGATATCAGAATGTATGAACATTCAGGCCGCCCGGTAATCTTCGGCGAAGTACTGTTTGATGAGTTCGCGGATGGTTCGGCTGTTCTCGGCGGTGCGCCCTTTAATGTTGCCTGGCACCTGCAGGGCTTTGGCCTGCGGCCATTACTGGTAAGCCGCGTTGGCCAGGATGAACGGGGCGAGTTGGCGTTTATGCGCATGCATCAATGGGGCATGGACATGCAGGCCGTACAGATCGATCCTCTCTATCCGACCGGAGGTGTAGAGGTCTCGTTAGAGGACGGTGAACCGGACTATGTAATACGGCCCGCCCAGGCCTACGACAAGATCAGTAGTGCCCTGGTTCTTGACCTTGTCTCGCACCTGCCCTGCTCACTGTTATATTGCGGCAGCCTTGCCCAGCGCGATGTGGTCTCGCGCAAGACTCTGCAACGGCTGCTGCTGGAACAGGCCTTACCGGTATTTGTAGACATTAACCGGCGGCCGCCCTGGCTGGATGAAGCCAACATAAGCACGACCTTGCATGCGGCCACTTGCGTGAAGATGAACGCCGCGGAGCTGGCTGCCCAGACCGGTTTACCGACCATCGATGACAAGAACCTGCAACACGCCATGGCGCTGCTGCATGCTCAATACAACATCCGGCATATCTATATTACCCACGCTGACAAGGGCGCCGGTTATTTTGGCGAGGCCGGCCTGCAAACCACCCTCGCCCGGCAGCCGCGAACTTTTGTCGACAGTGTCGGTGCCGGAGATGCCTTTGCCGCCGTGTGCCTGCTCGGGCAGATCCGGCAATGGCCGGTGTCGGTCACCCTAGCGCGGGCGAATGGCTTTGCCGGCATGGTGTGTGAAAAACGCGGTGGCTTGATTGAAGACCGGGCGGTTTACACAAACTTGTTACAGGAATGGGCTTGACAGTAATGGCGCGCCGCGCGCATTATTCGCGCCATGAATTTTTGCGCCCGAGACATTACCATGCCAGTCCTGAACCGAGTCCATTGGCGGCCTGCTGCCGTGTGTCACGTGAAGATGTAAGCGCCAGGCGCAAGCAGAGAGTTTTCACCAGGGCCACGGTTAATCTCCGTGGCCTTTTTTATTTTCCGCCATAACTTCAGCAGAGAGAAAGAGTATGTCCGTGCCAGCCGCCTACCTGGCGATTATTGTGATCTGGTCGACCACGCCGCTGGCCATCAAGTGGAGTGGTGAAGGAGCCGGTTTTATCGTTGGGGTCAGCATTCGTATGCTGATCGGTGCGGCATTGTGCCTGTTGCTGGTGCGCTTGTTACGCATCGAACTGCCGTGGCATAAACAGGCTCGCCAGGCCTATCTGGCCGGAGCCGTGGCCGTCTATGGCACGATGATGTTTGTTTACTGGGCGGCACAGCATATCTCCTCGGGGCTGCTATCCGTGATCTTCGGCCTGGCACCGTTGATGACAGGTATCCTGGTAGTGGTGCTGGGAACCGAGGCTCGGCCTGGGCCGATCCGCCTGCTGGGTCTGGGCTGCGCATTCGCGGGGCTGTTGAGTATTTTCGGCCTCAATGACAATGCCGGCGGCTCACTCGTATTGGGAGTGAGCGCCGTGCTGGTCGCGGTATTCCTGCATTCGGTGAGCGCGGTGTGGGTAAAACACACGGCAGCGGGCATACCGATCCTGGCCCTGACCGCCGGCAGCCTGCTGCTGTCACTGCCGTTGTATTTATTGACCTGGCTGGTGACGGGGACGGCGATGCCGGAGGTTATGCCGCTACGTGCCGGGGCGGCCATTATATATCTGGGGGTCGTCGGTTCGGTGCTGGGTTTCGCCATGTATTATTATGCCCTGCGCCATATCAGCGCGAGCAAGATGTCTCTGGTGACCCTGATTACCCCGGTGACCGCGCTTATGCTTGGGCAGTGGTTCAACAACGAGCAAATCGATACGGCCATTTGGACGGGCACTGCCCTGATCCTGCTGGGCCTGGCCCTGCATGAATGGGGTGATCGCCTGCGTCTGAAGGCCCCGCCCGGGGATCGCAGTTAGGGTCACCGGCGCGAATAAGGTAAAATTAACAAATGGATATAAGCGATCTACTCGACAACCTGAACGACGTGCAGCGCGAGGCCGTTGCGGCGCCGCCCGGCAATATGCTGATTGTCGCCGGGGCCGGCAGTGGCAAGACCCGCGTCCTCGCCCATCGCATTGCCTACCTGATCCGCACCGGCGAGGCGTCAGCACAGGAGATCCTCGCGGTCACCTTTACCAACAAGGCGGCGCGCTCCATGCGTGAGCGTATTGAGGGGATGCTGGATATGCCGGTACGGCAGATGTGGGTGGGCACCTTCCACGGTATCGCCCACCGTCTGCTGCGTGCGCACTGGCAGGAGGCCGGGTTACCGCAGGGGTTCCAGATCCTCGATAGCGACGACCAGCTCCGGACCGTGAAGCGGGTCTTGCGCAGCATGGAACTCGACGAGGCACGTTGGCCAGCCAAGCAGGCGCAATGGTTCATTAACGGGCAAAAGGATGAAGGCCGTCGGCCACAGCATATCGATCACCACAATGCGCCCTATGAATTGCAGATGGTAAAGATCTATGCCGCCTATGAGGAGGTCTGCAAGCGCAGCGGCCTGGTCGATTTTGCCGAACTGCTGTTGCGCCCGCATGAAACGCTGCTCAGGCATCCCGACCTGCTCAAGCATTACCAGCGACGATTCCGGCACATCCTCGTCGACGAATTCCAGGATACGAATACCATCCAGTACGCGTGGCTGAAACTCCTCGCCAGCTCCGGAAACCCGATGTTTGCCGTGGGCGATGATGACCAGTCAATCTACGGCTGGCGTGGCGCGCGCATCGAGAACATCCAGCGCTATACCGATGACTTTGCCAACACCCAGACGGTCAGGCTTGAACAGAATTACCGTTCCACGGGCAATATCCTCAACGCCGCCAATGCCCTGATCGCAAAGAACGATGACAGGCTCGGCAAGAACCTGTGGACGGAAGACAGTGACGGCGAGCCTATCCTGCTCTACGCTGCCTTTAACGACCTCGAAGAGGCGCGCTATATCATCAGTAATATCGAGACACAGATTGACAGGGGCACGGCAAAGAGCGAGATTGCGATCCTGTACCGATCCAACGCTCAGTCACGGGTCCTGGAATCGGCCCTGCAGCGTGCCGAGATCCCCTACCGCATCTATGGCGGCATGCGCTTTTTTGAACGCGCCGAGATCAAGGATGCAACGGCATACCTGCGCCTGTTGAGCAATCCTGACGATGATGCATCGTTCGAACGCGTGGTGAATACGCCGACGCGTGGCATCGGCGAGCGCAGTGTGCAAATGGTGCGCGATGTGGCCAAACAGAACAGCTGCTCATTATGGCAGGCCGCGCATGATGTGATCGACAACAAGCGCATTGCGGCAAGGAGTGCGAATGCCCTGCACGGGTTTATCAGCCTGATTGAAAAGATGACCGCGGTGAGCAAAGAGCTGGAGCTGTTCGAAAAGGTTGAGCACATGTTGCAGGCCAGCAATCTGCTCGCGACGCACCAGGCGGATAAAACCGAGAAAGGCGCCATGCGTGCAGAAAACCTCGATGAACTGATCACCGCTGCCCGTCAGTTCGAAAACGAGGAAGAAGAGCTTTCCGAACTGGATGCCTTCCTCGCCCATGCCGCACTTGAGGCGGGTGAAAAACAAAGTCGCGACGGTGAAGAAGGCGTGCAGCTCATGACCCTGCATACAGCCAAGGGTCTGGAATTCGACGTGGTCTATCTGTCGGGTCTTGAGGAAGGCCTCTTCCCGCATCGCATGTCACTCGACGAACCGGGTCGCCTCGAGGAAGAACGGCGCCTGTGCTATGTCGGCATGACCCGCGCCAAACAGCAACTGTGTATCAGCTATGCCGAGATCCGCCGCCTGCACGGCCAGGAACAGTATACCCAGGCCTCGCGCTTCCTTAACGAGATCCCGGCCGAATACCTGCGCGAGGTTCGCGCCCGGGCGAGTCATTCACCCTCCTCGTTTGCAGGCCGCTCGAATGATTCGGGCTGGTCGACACCGCAACAACTGACGGGTGGCTTCCAGATGGGCCAGCGCGTCAACCACGCCAAGTTTGGTGAGGGCGTAGTAACCAGCAGTGAAGGCGATGGCGCGCATGCGCGCGTGCAGGTGAACTTTTCCGATGTCGGCAGCAAGTGGCTGGTGATCGCCTATGCCAATTTGCAGGCAGTTTGAATAAAAGTCAAAAGCCCAACGCAGAGGCGCAAAGACGCAGAGAACACAAAGAAAAACCAAAAAAAAATTATGTCATTCCGGGGTATGCCAGAATCCAGTCTTTATAAATGATGAGATTAAGAATTATAAATATGATTAAATCTCTGCGTCGGGTTTTAATTGCATAAAGCTTTAACCGCAAAGGACGCGAAGTAACGCTAAGGAAAGCTACTAATAGCCAGTGTCCTGTTTACAATAAAATTGAAGGGATGGCCCCTGTAAATACCGGGAAAGGTATCCATATAACTTGCCAGAACATTCTTCGCGGTCTCTGCATTATATTTTAATTGCATAAACCTTTAACTGCAAAGGGCGCGAAGTAACGCCAAGGAAAGCTACTAATAACCTGTACCCTGCGTTCAGTAGAATTGAAGGGATGACCCCTGCAAATACCGGGAAAGGCATCCATCTAACATGTCGCGAATATTCTTCGCGGTCTCTGGGTTAGATTTTAATTCTATAAACCTTGTTCCTGACTGCAAAATTCTTTCTGCATATTCAATATCCGGGTTTACTTTGTGTGCCTTCGCGCCCTTTGCGGAAAAACTATTTTTTAATTAATCATCGCTGCGGGCCGGCCAAGGAAATGGCCCTGCGCATAATCGACGCCGATCTCTTTTAACAGGATCAGGGTGGCTTCATTCTCCACTGACTCGGCAATGGTCCGTTTGCCCAGTGCGTGCGCGACCTGGTTCATGGAGTTGACCATCGCCTGGTCAACCGGCGAGCCCGCCAGCCCCTGCACAAAGGTGCCATCGATCTTCAGGGTGTCCACCGGCAGATGCTTCAGATAGGTAAAGGAGCAGAAGCCGGTGCCGAAGTCGTCAAGTGCAAAGCGACAGCCTATATCGCGCAACGCAGCGATAAAGCGTGAGGCCGCATTCAGATTGGCAATCGCTGCGGTCTCCGTGATCTCGAAAGTGATCGAAGACGGCTCGATGCCGGTTTCATCGATTGCCGCGCGGATCAGCGGCAGCAGGGTATGGTCTTCAAATGCGCGCCCCGAGAGGTTGATGGCAAAGCGCACCGGGTTGCCGTCATCGCGCAGCCGAGCCAGGGTGCGTATAGACCGGGCCACGGTCCAGCGATCAATATTATGGATGAGGCCAAAGCGCTCGGCGGCAGGCATGAAGCCCCCGGGCAAGATGGTCTGGCCATCATCAAAAGGCATTCTTAGCAGGACTTCATAGGATTCGATATTGCCATCATTGATACCAACAATCGGCTGGTAGGCAAGCTCGAAACGATCATTATCCAGTACTTCGCGCACCCGCGCGGCCCAACCCATATCTTCGGCCATGCCAAGCTTGTCTTTATCTTCCGGGTCGTAGATATAGGATCGGTTACGGCCACGATTCTTCGCCAGGTTGCAGGCCAGGTCCGCCTGCGCCAGCACTTCATCGGCGGAGCTGGCATAGTTATCGATAATGACAACCCCGATGCTGCAGGTGACATTGAAATTGGTATTTGCGCTGAAGAAACTATAATTTTCCAGCATTAGCCGCAGCTTTTCGGCGGAAGGTTTTACATTAACGGCCTCGATGTTATAGAGCAGCAAAGTAAACTCATCACCGCCAAAGCGGGCCAGCAGGTCACCTTCCCGAATATGTGTTTTGAAGAGGTCGGTGACTTCAAGCAGGAGCCTGTCGCCGGCGGCATGTCCAAGCGTATCGTTGACGTATTTAAACTGATCGAGGTCGATATAGAATAGTGCCGCACTAGTACCACTGCGGGCAATGCGGGCGACCAGCCGCTCCAGTTCTTCCTGGAAATAATGACGGTTAAAGAGGCCGGTCAGAGAATCATGTTCTGCCTGGTAGGCAAGTTGTTTTTCGTAGGCCTTTTGCTCGGTTATGTCGTGTGCCGTACCCAGAATGTGTGTCACCTCACCAGAGTCATTGATCCGGCCGGTAGCATTGAAGCTCAGGTAATGCCGGTTGCCATGAGCATCACTATGGACGGTCACGTAATGTACCAGGTCATTGCCCTGCAATACTTGCGCAAAGGCCTGGCTATCGCGCTCCAGATAGCCGGGGTCCGAGAACTCGGTAATGTTACGCCCCAGCATTTGTGCGGGGCTATAACCATAAATATTACTGCTGGCGTTATTCAGGTAGGTCCATTGACCTTGCGGGTCAAGACTCCAGACCAGGTCATGGGCGGTCTCGACCAGGTCACGATAGCGCGCTTCGGCAGCGCGTAACTTTCGTTCCGCAGCCTTGCGTTTGGAGATATCGGCAACCAGACAAGTGAACATGCAGATGCCACTCTGTTGCATCTCGCTGACCCGCAGGGAAATCGTGACAGGTTCACCGGCGCGGTTAAAACAGTCGAGCTCTCGTTCAGTGGCGTCACTGGCGGCAAGTTCCTGCAGGTTGGTATTCGCGAACAGCCGTGAGCAGTGCTGGCCGATGATCTTGACTGCACGATAGCCGAACAGGCGTTCGGCGGCGGGATTAAAGGTAACGATCAGCCCTTGTTGATTGATAACAATAATGCCTTCCGAGGACGTGTCGAAAATGGCGCGGGTATGTGATCGCTGGTTACCAAGGTGCTGAAACAGGGTCGAAAGGGTTTGCGTAAGGTAACCGATCTCATCCGTGGATTGCGGGCGAAGCTGTGCCAGCTGCTCGTAACCGGAGACATCATTACCGGTTAATACCTGCTGTACCGGGCGGAGTGAACGGGTTGTGGTGCGGATGGTCAGAGCGGTAATGCTGATATTGACGAGACCCAGCAGGGCCAGCACCAGCAGGGCCAGTGGTGACTGGTAGCCGGTATGATGCCAGTAAAAGAGCATCAGCACAGCGCTGGTGAGTAACGGCACAAAGCCCCCCACCAGCATCAGCTTCGACTTGATGCTGAAAATCGGCGCAGTAATGCCGATGATGCTGACGACCCTGCCGAGGGTATCAATGGCCATCAAATACAGCGGCAGGCCAACCAGGATAGCGACAACGAGCTGGAGCAGTATCAGTTGCCCGAACGTGGCAAGTTCAAAACCGTGGCCCCCGGTTGTTGACCAGAAATAAATTTGTGGCGCGATCAGAACGTAACAAAGATAAAAGCCCCAATAGTTCCTGCCAAAGTTTTGTAGGCGTTGATGGACATCGGGCGGGGCAAAGCGCGTGGCGTGAGTCGAGCGTAGCCAGCGCTCAATCGGAGCGAACAGCAGCCAGGCATAGCGAATGATCCAGAACAGCATAAAGCAGATGAACAATGGCAATAAAGCCTGCTGCATCGCGAATTGTAAATCTGCCCAGCCGGCCAGATTGAAGGTGGCCGCCGCCGCATGCGCGATAAACGGCATGACGATAAAGCTTAGCGCCACGATCGCGGTGAAGCGAGCACGGATTGCTGCCAGAGATGAAAGGTCGTTTTTTGCCAAGGTACTCGCCGCTAGGCTGAATTTATTATGATTACCTTAATATGCAGGGGATTCTAGCACGCTGGTTTTATCTTATTCAGTTATTTTAACGTCGCCGGCAAGCCGCGTGCGAAAATTGCCGCCTGGCAGGGCATCGGCTAGACTGTTGCCAGCGCTTGGTCTTTGTGCCCGGAAAATCTGAAAACGACAAGGAATAAACACATGCAACGACGTGACTTTGTAAAGAAGCTCGGTAGTGGTGGCTTGCTGGCCGGCAGTGCCCTGGCCGCCCCGGCGATGGTGAATGCCGGTAGCAGGACCGAGGTCAAGTGGAAGATGGTTACTACCTGGCCAAAGAACTTTCCGGGTCTGGGCACCGGCGCCAATTACCTGGCAAAGTTGATAGGTGAAATGAGCGGTGGTCGCATCCAGGTCAAGGTCTACGGGGCCAAGGAACTGGTGCCGGCCTTTGAGATCTTCGATGCCGTATCCCGTGGCACCGCCGAGATGGGTCATGGCGCGGCCTACTACTGGAAGGGTAAAAGTGAGGCGGCACAGTTTTTTGCCGCCGTGCCTTTCGGCCTGACGGCGCAGGAAATGAACGCCTGGTTCTATCATGGCGGCGGCATGGAATTGTGGCAGGAGACCTACGCCCCGTTTGGACTGGTGCCGACCGCTGCCGGCAATACCGGCGTGCAGATGGGCGGCTGGTTTAACAAGGAGATCAATTCCGTCGCGGACCTGGATGGCCTGAAAATGCGTATCCCCGGCCTCGGCGGCGAAGTCCTGCGCCGCGCTGGCGGTACACCGGTAAGCCTGCCCGGCGGTGAGATCTTTACCTCCCTGCAATCCGGCGCCATTGATGCCACCGAGTTCGTGGGGCCATACAATGATCTTGCCTTTGGTCTGTACAAGGCCGCCAGGCATTACTACTACCCGGGCTGGCACGAACCGGGCACGACGCTGGAGTGTTTTGTGAACAAGAAGGCGCTCGAGGCCCTGCCCAAAGACCTGCAATCGATCGTTATCAATGCCTCGCGGGTCGCCAACCAGGACATGCTGGCCGAGTACACGGCGCGCAATAACCTGGCGCTGGGCACGCTGGTTAACAAGCACAAGGTTGACCTGCGGCGCTTCCCTGATGACGTCCTGAAAACGTTACGCCAGCTGTCCGACGAGGTCGTGGCTGAAATCGGCGCCAAGGACAAGCTGTCAAAGAAGGTCTTTGAGTCGTACCGACATTTCCGGGATCAGGCCATGGCCTGGCATGATATCTCGGAACGTGCCTATCTTAACGCCCGTGGCTGATAGCCTGTCAGCGGTGGGGAAGCGGCTTAACCGTAAATCTGCGTGGGCAGCCAGGTTGCCAGCGCCGGCCAGAGGGCAAGGACGCCGAGGGCCAGTAACTGGATGCCGATAAACGGCATCACACCTTTATAAATGTCACCGGTCGTGACCCCCTCCGGGGTGACCCCGCGCAGGTAGAACAAGGCAAACCCGAAAGGCGGGGTCAGGAAAGAAGTTTGCAGGTTGATGGCGATCATGACGCCAAGCCAGACCGGGTCGACGCCCATGGTCAGCAGTATCGGTCCGACGATGGGTACGACCACGAAGGTGATCTCGATAAAGTCGAGCACGAAGCCGAGCAGAAACATGAACAACATGACCACCAGCACGGCCGAGAAAATCCCCCCTGGCAGGCCGGTCAGCAGATCCTCGACCATCTCGTCACCGCCAAAGCCCCGAAAGACCAGTGAAAAGATCGAGGCTCCGATAAAAATCAAAAACACCATGCTGGTCACCCGGGTGGTGCTTTGCATAACTTCACGCAAGCGCGGCAGGTCAAGCTGACGCTGGCTGATGGCAAGCAGGATCGCACCCACCGCCCCCACCGAGGCCGCTTCGGTGGGGGTGGCAATGCCCGCCAGGATCGAACCGAGCACGGCAATGATCAGGGCCAGCGGAGGCAGCAGCACCTGCATAACCTGTTTGAATAGTTGCCTGCGATTCATGCCGGCGCGCTCAGCGGCCGGCACTGCTGGCATGCTGTCGGGCCTGAACACGGCCATGACGAATAAATAGCCCAGGTACAGGCCGACCAGCATGAGCCCGGGTAGTAAGGCCCCGGCAAACAGATCCCCTACCGAGATATTCTCCGGCGCAAAGATACCCATATCCAGTTGAGCCTGCTGATAAGCCGAGGACAGGACATCGCCGAGCAGGATCAGGACAATCGAGGGCGGGATGATCTGGCCGAGGGTACCCGAGGCACAGATGGTGCCGCAGGCCAGCGCCGGGCTATAGCCGCGCTTGAGCATGGTCGGCAGCGAGAGCAGGCCCATGGTCACGACCGTGGCGCCGATGATACCGGTACTGGCGGCGAGCAGCATACCGACCAGGATAACCGAGAAGCCCAGCCCGCCCGGCCTCGTGCCAAACAGGCCGGCCATGGTATCGAGCAGCTTCTCAGCGACTTTGGAACGCTCCAGCATGACCCCCATAAACACGAACAGGGGCACGGCAATCAGGGTTTCATTGGTCATGATGCCAAACAGGCGGTTAGGCATGGCGGCAAGGAAGGCCGCATCAAAGTGGCCCAGGGCGTTGCCGATTATCGCAAAGGCCAGTGCCGTCCCGGCCAGTGACAGGGCCACCGGGTAGCCGCTCATGAGCACCAGGCAGACGGCGAGGAACATGAACACGGCCATGTATTCAAGCATCGGTTGTTTCCTCTGAACCGAGTATAATAAGCAAGTTCTTCAATAACATAGAAAGTCCCTGCAGGCTGAGTAGCCCAGCCATGAGGAGGATGCTGGTCTTGAGCAGAAAGACCCCCGGCAGCCCCCCGGCCTCGCGTGAGCCCTCGAAGAGCTGCCATGAATCAGTAACATAATCCCAGCTGCTGGAGAAAATGTAGACGCATACCGGCAATAACAGCAAGAGAGTACCGAGGACATCGACAAGGGCCCGGCCCCGGCGGGACAGTCGCCGGTAAAAGATGTCGACCCGCACATGGCCCTCGTGGCGAAGGGTATAGGCCGCGCCAAGCATGAAGACCAGCGCGTGCATAAACAGAATCGATTCCTGCATGGCAATCCAGCCGACCCCGAATACATAGCGCAAAATGACCACCGTGAACTGGGTCAAAACCATGCCCAGGGTCAGCCAGGCGATGGCCCGGCCGCAGATATCATTGAAATCGTCAATGTAGTGGCCGATGCGGGAGGCGATGACGAGGGAAGATTGTTTCATGACTGGAAAATAGGGTTTAAGACCATAATAATTGCGTTAGAATAGCAAGATTAGGACGACAAAATGAGTAAGAATGTAAAATGAATCTTATTTTGTACCAGAATTGTCGCACAAGCGAATCTGCCTCGCCTTTTGCGGGCACTCAGGGTGTGAGCGGTGATATAAAGCATGGGAAATTCGGAAAAGAAGATAAACAGTCGCGAACTCGCGACCCTGGTGCCGATTAACGCCCTGACCCAGGAAAATTTTGAAGAGCTGGCCCGCAAGACGCACCTTCAGGCTGTTCCGGCCGGCCGGACCCTGTTTAAACAGGGTGAGACAGATAAACACGCGGTTTATGTTATGGAGGGTGAGGTTGAGCTGACCGATGACACCCAGACAAGCACGATCACAGGGGGGAGCCCGGAAGCACGCCACCCGCTGAGTCCGCAACAACCCCGCGCCCATCTTGCCAGGGCGAAAACAGATTGTACCGTGGCCATTGTCGATCGTGACCTGCTGGACGTCTTGCTGACCTGGGACCAGTCTTCCAGTTACAAGGTGGAGGAAATCGAAGAGAGTGACGCCGACGCTGACTGGATGTCACGTTTATTGCATACACCGAGCATCATGCAATTGCCGGCCGCCAATATTCAGTCCCTGTTTATGAAACTCGAGCAGGTGCCGGTAAGGGCGGGCGAAGTCGTGATTCGCCAGGGGGATGAAGGCGATTATTATTACATTATCAGCGAGGGCCGTTGCCAGGTCTCGCGCCTGTCGCCGCGTACCCGTGAAGATGTGTTGCTGGCTGAGCTGGCTGCTGGTGAGGCATTCGGCGAAGAGGCGCTGATCTCGGAAAACCAGCGCAATGCCACCATCACAATGCTGACGGACGGGGTCTTGATGCGTCTCGGCAAAAGCGATTTTATCGAGCTGATGAAGGAGCCCCTGAATAGCAAGATCAGTTATGCCGATGCCGGCAAGATGGTCGAACAGGGTGCGGTCTGGCTGGATGTGCGTCTGCCAAGTGAATTCAGTAACGGCAGTCTGCCCGGCAGCGTCAACCTGCCGCTGTTCTTCCTGCGAAAAAAGGCGGATGAAATCAATAATGAACGCACTTACATTATGGTCTGTGATACGGGCAGGCGCAGTGCCTCGGCAGCGTATTTGCTGGCCGAACGCGGTTTTGATGTTTATGTGCTGGAGGGGGGATTGAATGCCATCCCGGCCGACGCCAATGCGGTGTCGTAGTAGCTGAAATCAGAGCAACAAAAAAAATACAGGTTTATCACGCATGTTTAGACTTAATAAGAAAAAATGGTCCGGCGTCCTTCCTGCGCTGGCACTGTCCCTGTGCATGAGCGGTTATGTACAGGCAGCCGGGTTTAATGTCAGCGAAATAGAGGCACTGCTCAAACAGGGCAAGGCCGAACAGGCCTACGAAATCGCCGTGAAGTTTCGTGACCAGCTTGAAGGCGAGGCCCGGTATGATTTCTATTATGGGGTCGCGGCGATCGACAGCGGCCATATCAGTGAAGGTGTATTTGCACTGGAGCGCGTCGTGCTGGCTTTTCCCAGAGACGACCGGGCCAGGCTCGAACTGGCCCGCGGTTACTACCTGCTGAATGAATTCAGCCGTGCCCGCCAGGAATTCGAACGGGTACTCGATCACAAGCCGCCCGCCGCCGTGGCAGCCAATATCGAAAAGTTCCTGAATGTTATCCGTTTGCGCGAGGCAAGTTACCGCAGCACATCGTCGGCCTATGTCGAGCTGGCCATGGGCACCGATAGCAACATAAATGGTGCACCGGCGGATGCCAGTTTTATCAGCCCGATATTCGGCGCCCTGACCCTGGGTGGCGGTTCACTTGAAGAGAGTGATACGTACATGTCGATTACGACGGGCGGGCAGTTAAGCCACCCCTTCGAACCGGGCAAACACCTGACCCTCGGCGCAGATGTCTCGGCCCGTTTTCATGCTGATGATGATGACTTTGAGACCGAGATGTGGAATGTCTATGCCGGCGTGAACTGGCTGAGCGGCGAGGATCGTTTCCGCATCATGGGCCAGGTACAGGCTTTCGAGGTCGCCGACAGCGACAACCTTAACCTGGTGGCCCTGAATGGCGAGTGGGCGAGAAGCCTTAACAAGGCCACCCAGTGGGTAAACTCGGCACAGGTCGCCCAGTTGGGTTATCCGGGCCAGAGCTCGCGCGATTCCACGCTGTATACCCTGTCAACCGGCATTGTGCATACCTATGCCATCGAATGGCAGCCGAGTGTCGGCGCCAGTGTGTTTGCCGGTTACGAGAACGCACACCACGGTTTTGGTGCGGCGCGTGCCGCCGCCGAGCGGCGCTTCTACGGTGTCCGCCTGAAAGGCCAGATAATCCCGTTGCCGCGGCTGAGTATCAGCGGCAGCCTGTCGGCACAGAACAGCCACTTTGGAGAGGAAAATCTCTTTGTCGGCAAGACCCGAAATGAAAATCTTTACCAGGCCAGTATCGATGCAAAATGGTTGCTGGACAGGAACATCAGCCTTGGTGCCGGCGTGAGTTATACACGGAATGACTCGAACAGTGTCATTAATGATTATGATCGAACCCAGACCAGGCTCAGCGTCCGCTACGACTTCTGAGGGTGTGAATAATGCACACTCAGGCGGTAATTATTGCCGTTAAGATGGCTTCGAAAATGGCCGATAATAAATAACAAAGAACAAGGCGGGAAAGGGTCCGGCCGGAGGTTAGGGAAATGCGACAAGTGCATAATGTCATCATCCTGGGAATGCTCTTTGCCACATTGAGCCTGGCATCGATGCCAGCTCGGGCAGCCACCAGTGTCGGTAAAGTGATTGTCAGTATTGGCCATGTGATCGCGGTAGATGCCGCTGGCAAAGAGCGGGCACTGAAGCGACGCAGTAAGCTGTTTGCCGGTGATACGATCCGGCTTGCCGAAGAGTCGCGCCTGCAGGCGCGTTTCATCGATAACCAACTGGTGGCGCTGAAGCAGAATACGGTGTTCCGTATTGATGAATACGAGTTCAATGGCAAGCAGGATGGTAGCGAGAGCGCGGCCATGAGCCTGCTCAAGGGTGGCATGCGCAGTGTCACCGGCGCCATCGGTCAGCTCAACAAGAAAAATTACAAGGTCAAGACCCCTGTTGCGACCCTGGGTGTGCGCGGCACTATCTGGAATGGTCATGTCTGCCACGCTGGTAGTTGTGGCAGCGACATCGCAGATGGTTTCTACGGTGCTGTGAGCGATGGCGCCGTGGTGATCAGTAATCAGGGTGGCGAACAGGTGTTTAGCCAGGATCAGTTTTTCCATGTGCCAACCCCCATGACAGCGCCGACACGGATCACCAACCCGCCCGCTATCGTGGTTGAGAACGAGGCGCTGCCCCAGGAGGAAGTGCCAGAGGCTGTTCAGGAGGTCACCGAAGAGACTGTCGAAGAGAGCAGTGAGGCAATTGAAACCCTGGTCGATGAGACAACAGACACAACGACGGAAACCCTGGTTACGACCGCGGCAGAGACAACGACCACGACCTTTACCTCGGGTACGCAGACCACGCAGACCACGACCACAGGCACCACGACTGTCAGTGGTTCGGGAACGCCGCTGGCCGGCGTGTTGGCACCCACGGGTGCCGGTGTGGTGGTTGCCGGTATAGTCACGCCTGCTGACGCGGGGGGCACAATGATCGTTCGCGATGGTGGTAGTGATAGCTTCGAGATAGCAACCATCAACGGGGTTGGCAACCAGTTTGTTTCATTTAAGGAATATGATACCAACTGCGCGCCTTGTACCCTCACGGTTTATGATACGGCAGTCGTTAGCGAGCAAGGCGGTAACGGTACGCTCGGTGTAAATTGGGGACGCTGGTCAGGAACGGGCTCTAAGCTGGTTGGCGATAACGGTATAGCGGAAACATTAACCGACAGCGGCTTTGCGTTTGTTTATAGCCCGAACCTGACTACGGCCGCACAGCTATCAACGTTGATCGGTAACGGTGCCGAGACATACAACTTTTCGGCAGGACCGACCTTTCGTGACGAGAGCGGTGCCATCGTAAGCGGCAGCGCCAGTATCGATGTTGATTTTGATTCGTCGAGGTTGACCGGAATGTCGATCAGCCTGACCGGCAACGGGCGTTCTTACAACGGTTCCTTCACCGGCTCTGTTGCCTTTGATGCGGAGCTCCCGCTGAGCGGCTTCTTCTGTTCCGGCGGCGCCTGTGGCACGAGCACGAGTCTGACAGGGAATGTGGGCGGGGCCTTTGTCGGCCCGAATGCCGAGGGCATCATCGGTTACTTTGGCCTGCACAACATCAACCAGACAATCGGTGTGGCCGGTGCGGGCCTGTTCCTGCGCTAGGTGAATTTACTTGCTGGTATGGGTGAAGGTGCCATCCCAGTCGGCGGGCAGGTCATCGACATTTTGTGACGCCATGCGATCCAGGTAGATGGAGTAAATCATTCTGCCCGGGTCGTTTTCCTTGAGTGCCGCAAAGGCCTGGCGCGCCCCGGTCCAGTCACGGGCGTAATAGAGATCCAGGGCCGATTCGTAAGCGGCGACTTCGTTGTGCATCTTCTCGCTGGCCCGGTAATGGCTGCAGAGCGGCTCGTAGATGATAACCGGCTCATTCTTGCCCTTCACCCTGACCTTGTCGAGACGCCGGAACAGGAAGTCAGTCTGGCCGGCGCGCGTAGTCTCGCCACAAATCAGTTTCACACCGTATTGCTTGGTTAGCCCCTCGAGGCGGGAGCCGAGGTTGACCGAGTCGCCCAGCACCGTGTAGGCACGGCGGAAGTCAGAGCCCATGTTGCCGACATTCATCGAGCCGGTATTCAGGCCGACGCCGAGATTGATTTCCGGATAACCCAGCGCCATTAGCTCCGACTTGATTTCGTCTACCTTGTCGAGCATGGCCAGCGCCCCCTGGATGGCATGCCTGGCATGATCGCCGTCGCGCAGTGGCGCGCCCCAGAAGGCCATAATCATGTCACCGACATATTTATCGATGGTGCCCTTGTGGGTAAAGATGATTTCGGTCATGGGGGTGAAGAAGCGGTTGAGCATCCTCGCCAGGTCCTGGGCGGACAGTGATTCCGAGATAGTCGTGAAGCTGCGGATATCGGCAAACAGTACAGTCATGTCACGCTTTTCACCCTCGAAGCCGAGGTCTTCGTTACTGTTCATCATCTCGTCGACAAGCTGCGGTGGCACATACTGACCGAACTGTTCACGCAACTGTTTCTTGCTTTTCGCCTCGGTCAAAAAGCCATAAAGCGAGTTACTGGTAGCGAGCAGGAAGACCATAATCAGCGGGCTGGAGATGGCAACCACAAACAGGTATTCGGACCATAACCAGGCATTAAGGGCAATCAGCGCGGCAGACACGGAGATAAACAGGAGCACCGAACGCAGCGGAGACATGAAAGGCAACAGCAAGGCCAGGAACAGGCCCACCACCAGGGTCATGATAAAGTTGAAACCGGTTGCCCAGACAGGTTCATAAGGGAATTGCATATCCAGGATACCGGCGGCGATATTGGCATGCACCTCGACGCCGGGATAGACATTGCTCACCGGCGTCGGCCGGATATCCGAGAGGCCGGTCGCACTGGTGCCGACGAAGGCGATAGTGCCGTCGAGAATGGCCGGGTCAAAGTTGCCGTTGATAACATCCGTCGCCGGGATATAGTGAAAGCTGTAGGGAGGGCCACGGAATGGAACCAGGACCGCGCCGCGGCCATCAGTTGGGATGTCGTAAAAGCCGAGGGAGACATATTCAATCGGTTTTACCCCGGAGATCGGCGCAGTTTTGATGGTGACATCATCAACCGCATAGAAGAGCCGAACTGCTTCGAGGGCAAGGGAGGGATAAATTCTGTCAGCATGCCGGTAGATAATACCGGAGCGACGTACCAGTCCGTCAGAGTCCGGGCGGGCATTAAAAAAGCCACTGTAACGCGCGGCTTGTTGTAACTTTTCGATACTCGCAAGGTAACCACTGGAAGTGCGGATCGTCGCATTACCGAGGTCGGCAAGATTATTCACCACCAGCGGCGGCCCGAGGCTGCCAAATTTGTCCTCGTTGTCGAGGAAGGCAAAGCCCATCACCACTTCCTTGTCGTGCAGGCTACGGGTAAAGATAGTGTCACCATCAATTTGCTCGGCGACAATTGACAGGGTATCGGTAAATGCCGGGTCTACTGCCGTGTCGGCGAGCACGTTGAGAACCGAGGTGGCGGCATTGGCCTCCGGCTCGGAGAAGACGATATCAAAGGCCGTGACGACCACGCCGGCCGCCGCCATATTTTCCATCATTTGGGCGAGCTTGGCGCGCGGCCATGGCCAATGCCCCTCGGCGGCAAGCGATTTTTCATCAATATCTATAATAATGACCGAGGGATGCGGGGCAATATCCCCTGTCAGGGTGGCCTGCAGGCGCAGATCATAAACTGTCCATTCCAGGCGGTCACGGAGCTGCTTGAGCAGAGGATGCTCGGTTGTCTGAAAGAGCAGCGCGAAGAAGACGATGGCGATGCCAGCGCTAATGGGAAAAAGGTGTCGTCGTAACCGGGTTAGCATTATTATTTATAGTTTAATGATGTTATTTGATTAAATGTAACTGAAGTGTAACAAATTGCAAACAACGGTTTGCGGCTATATCAGGCGTGTTGACGTTGATGTGCGGTTTGCAGGGCGGCATTTAATTTTCTCTCAAAGCCGGTTTTGTATTGCAGGTAATGGAGCGACTGCAGCTGGCCATCGGCACTCATGGGAATATCAATGTCACTGATATACAGCGAATATGGCGTATGCTCGCTGCGCAAGGCAAGAATAAAGTCGGCAATATGATCAAAAATGGCGCTGCCATACTCGAGTGACGAGAATTCCTGCTCATTACAGTAAACGCGATAGGAAAGAGGTTCCTGAATCGAATCAATCAGCACGGTCACATGCAACGGGCTGGCAGGTAGTGCAAGTGGGTCAACAAGGTGTTCATTGAATGTCCAGGCGTTGCTTTTGCGCTGCAGTGTAAAGAAGCGTATGTCATAGTCATCAGTGTTATTAGCAGACGCGTTCAGACGCTGTTTTATGGCATAGAAAAAGTCATCAAACTGGCTGACCGTGGCAAGCAGGCTGTAATACTCCTGGTGGGCGACAAACAGGCTGCCGCGTTCATCAATAATATATATATCGGCGAGCTTGCCATTGGCATGGATATAAACATGGATGCTGTCTTTTGCGTGCTGCGCATAAAGTAACGGCAGAAAGTGGCTAGCCAGTGTGCGCGCATCAAAGACAATCGGGCTATATAAGGATCGCGTGTCGGCCAGCTCGCCGAGCAGTACGTTGTAATCACCCAGTCGACGGTAGTCGATCCGCTCAGGCTGGTTGCGAAGCTGGTAATAATTATCCTCTACGCCGAGAATGTAG
Source organism: Sulfuriflexus sp. (assembly GCF_032250955.1). NCBI lineage: Bacteria > Pseudomonadati > Pseudomonadota > Gammaproteobacteria > Chromatiales > Granulosicoccaceae > Sulfuriflexus > Sulfuriflexus sp. Next base: position 18,405 of record NZ_JAVVES010000033.1, read on the forward strand.
CGTGCCCCGTGCGGCATGTCAGGGCGATGGAAGAAACGGATGACATTGGTGAATATCTCCTCGACACGCGTGGCCACGGTGGTGTCCTTGGTGGAAGAAAAGCTGTATGCGTGCGTTTCGGGGATCAGTTCATTCTCCCTGGTGGTCGCCATTTTCACGCTGCGACAGAGGCAATCAAGGATTTCGTTAATGCCCTGGAAGCTCTGCGCATAGACCTCTTGCCAGGTATTGACCGAGACCTGGTCTATGGTGACCACAAGATTTTCCAGAAAGCTGCTGTAGCTGAAGGCATCGGCGCGGTCACTGATGACCTGGACATCGCGTGACAGGTGACGGTTTTCAGGGTCAATGCCGACATTCACAAAGAGGATGGAGTGAGTCAGCTGGCTCGGTTGCGCCAGATGTGACATGGCGGTTTCCGGGAGGCGCCCGCCCGGGAAGTGCTGATTGAGGGTGGCGAGAATATTGTTCAGTTCGCGCAGGCCCAGGCGGCTTTCCTGCGGGCAGAGCGAGGTGATGGTATTCGGGCCGATAATATGATTAAAGTGGCACCAGCAAAGCAACTCGACGATACTGCGGGCGCGTTTCAACGGTGTATTGCGGCGGGTTTCCCGGTTATTGACAGTGCCACGGAATAACAGCCAGCTGTTCCCCGCTTCATGAAATGACAACTGATCTTCCACGAGGTTGTCGGAAATATCCGGATTGATGGTTTCGATCTTGCCGGCCTTGCGTTCAAAAGCGGCATACAGTTTGCGCCCGAGCACCGTCATATCCTGCTGGTTGATCTGCGCGACACTGGCATATTCACGCGCAAAGCCGGACAAGAGTTTATAGCTGCGCGTCAGTTCATCAACCAGGCTTTTGCGTTCATCAAGGACGCGATGGATTTTCCAGGTTGGCCGCGAGTCGAGCATCAACAGGTGGGCGTCATCCCAGTCCCATTGGTTGACCAGGTTGGTTAATAGTTCCCGCCGCCAAACACTGTCAGTCTGCGAGGCGGCGCGCTTGCTCAGGTGAATGTCTGCCTTGAAGTAAAAGCAGCGACGTGCCAGTTCCAGGCGTTTCTTCTCCATGCGCTGCAAAAGATATTCCTCGACCTTGTGGCAGATCATAATGTAGGGATCAATTTCCGCAAGACTGGTCGTGTTCTCGTAGATGGCCCTTTTCAGGTTGACGCAGAGCAGTTCGATATCCGGGTATTCATTGGCATAGGCTTCCATGAGCAGGATCTTGAGTACCGACTTGTACGGCGAATCAATGCCTTTATAAATCTGCCAGAGTGAGGCACCGAAAAATTCCTCGGCAGGAATATTATTGACCGGACCAAAGTCGATAACCTCGTATTCGGCGATGCGCCTGCTGCGCAGCATTTCAGCGGTACATTCCTCATAAGCGTTTTCCTGTTCCGGTGGCACAAACCACCAGAGTGGCATGCGTCCGGCAATCAGGACACTGGTGCGGTAAAATTCCTCGAGCAACAGCAGGTGCAGTGCGCTGCCACTGTTTTCCTTGTTGAGCGAGATGCGGTTATCCTGCCGGAAACGCATTTCATCCATAATGAAAAAGTGCACTTCAAGATTGAGGCTGGCACACCACTTGCTGATGGCGGCGGCCTTCGCTTCAAGCAGACTGACGGCCTCGGCGTCAAGCTGCGGACGGTGACATATCCAGATATCGAAATCACTGTCTCTGGAATGGGCGATGGTGCCGCTGCTGCCGGTCAAAAACAGGGAATAGATATCGTACCGGGAAAGGGCGCGCTTGCTGTGCTTGAAGCGCTTGTTCAGGCGCAATGCCGCTTCAATACTGGCGCTGGCGGGCCTGTAGTTACTGATGCCGGCGGGCACATCCTTGCTGATAAAGCCGGGCAGGCTGTCGTCATTGAGCTGAAATAACAACGGCAGCAGGTCCAGAACTCCGCGCTGCCGCCAGAGCAGGCTCGAATTGATGCGCTGCAGGCGATCCCGGTTGAGGGCAAGAAAGCGACGTTTAATCGTATTACAGTCCATGGGCTCACAGATTTCTTTATAATAGACGGCAGCTATCAGGCTATCGGCAGCGCGCGTGAAAACTGGAGACACCGCCGCGGCAGGCAAGAGTCACTAATTTGTCATTTTGCCGAAAAAAGGCCGGTAAGTTGTTGATGTAAAGATGCTTGCAACAGCAGAAGGAAGGCTTACTAAAGGTTTCGCAAGCATGGCCGATAACATTCGGTAGCTTGTCTAATCAGGCAATAACTCTGGGGAGAGGATGAATTAACATGACGGATACACTCGATTTTCACTGGATGACGGCACTGCTCAAGGCCACCTCGGTCGGGGTCTTGTTATTTGATGAGAATAACCGGATTTGCTGGGCGAATGCCCGCATGAGCGACTTCACGGGTCTTTCCGCCGAAGAGCTGAAAAACCTCGACCGTGAAACCGCGGCTTATCACCGACTCGAAACGCTGTTTGACCACCCGGAAAGACTGGACCTGCCGGTGACCGGCCGGTACGCGGTCAGTTGTCTCGAATGCCGTTATGAGACGCTGACTTCGCCCATGGGCGACAGCGTTTACGCCGCATTTTATCTCGACAAGACCGAGCAGCGCATGCTCGAGGCGCGTGTGGAACGGCTAAGCCTGAGCGACGACCTGACGGGTACCCTGAACCAGCGTGGCCTGTTACGTGATTTGGAGATCCTGGTCTCGCGGAGTCGCCGCTACGAAAATCACTTATCGGTCATGATGCTCGAATTCACGATGCCGCTCGGTGAGCAGACCAGTCACTATATTCTTGCGGCCAGTCGTTGCCTGCGTGAGCAGCTGCGCTGGGCGGATATTATCGGCCGTTTTGCCGATAACAGTTTCCTGATAGTGTTGCCGGAAACCGATATCGAGGCCGCCGAGTGCCTGGCACAGAAAATCTTCGCCCAACTGGAAAAGATGCCCCTCACCGAAGGCATGGAAAGCCGGCCGGCGGCTTATGGTGGCGTCAGCCAGTGGCAGCGTGGCAACGATATGAATATGTTGCTCGAGCGGGTCGGCTTTGCCCTGGCTACTGCACGTCATGATCAGGAAAAGCGGGTCGTCGCTGCCTGACTAGTCCGGTTCGTATTCAGCGGCGCGGCGGGCGAGACCGCGCACCTTCTCGACCGGGAAGCGCCGTTCATTAATCTCTACCTTGCGCCGGGCGGCATCAAGGACATCGATGTCCAGGCGTTCGGCACAGCGCAGGGTATAGATCAGGATATCCGCGAGTTCCAGGGCGACCTCTTCGCGCTTGCCGTCATCCAGTTGATAGCTTTGTTCCTCACTGAGCCATTGAAAGTGCTCAACCAGCTCGGCCGCCTCGGCGATCAGGGCCATGGAAAGGTTCTTCGGCGAGTGGAACTGTTCCCAGTCGCGGGCGCGCGCGAAATCGGCAAGCCGCCGGCTCAGATCATTGAGGCTGTTGTCGCTCATGTGTTGAGGCGATCGCGGGCCCGGCTGATGGCCGCGCGCACCTGTTCAGGCGCGGTACCGCCAGGGTGGTTCCGCGCCGAGACAGAGCCCTCCAGGGTCAGCACCTCATAGACATCCTCTTCGATGACCTTGCTGAACTGTTGCAGTTCGGCGAGGCTGCACGCCGGCAGATCCTTGTTGTTGTCGATACAGAAACGCACCGACAGGCCGACTACTTCATGGGCATCACGGAAGGCTAGCCCCTTGCGCACGAGGTAATCGGCCAGGTCCGTTGCGGTCGAAAAACCGCGGCCGGCGGCTGCGTACATGACCTCCTTGTTTATCTGGATATCGGCGAGCATCTCGGTATAGACATGCACCGAGGCGAGCAAGGTGTCCACGGTATCAAACAGGGGTTCCTTGTCTTCCTGGTTGTCCTTGTTGTAGGCCAGCGGTTGCGACTTCATCAGGGTCAGCAGCGCGGTCAGGTTGCCATAGACACGACCGGACTTGCCGCGCACGAGTTCGGGCACGTCGGGGTTTTTCTTTTGCGGCATGATCGACGAGCCGGTGCAGAAACTGTCGCCGAGTTCAATGAAGTTAAACTGCGCCGACGACCACAACACCAGCTCTTCGGAGAAGCGTGACAGGTGCATCATTAAGATGGCCGCCGCGGCGTTAAACTCGATGGCGAAATCACGGTCGCTGACGGCATCGAGCGAATTCTCGGCGATGCCGTCAAAGCCCAGCAGTTCGGCCGTATAGGCCCGGTCGATTGGATAGCTCGTGCCGGCCAGCGCGGCCGCACCGAGCGGCATGATGTTGGTGCGCTTGCGGGCATCGATAAAGCGTTGCCGATCGCGTTCGATCATCTCGAACCAGGCCATCATGTGATGCCCGAAGGTGACCGGCTGGGCGGTTTGCAGGTGGGTGAAGCCGGGCATGATCGTCCCGGCCTCGCGCTCGGCCAGCGTCAGCAGTGCCTGCTGCATGGCCAGCAGGCCTTCGCAGAGTACATCGATTTCGTTACGCAGGTAGAGACGGATATCGGTCGCCACCTGGTCGTTGCGCGAACGGCCGGTATGCAGCTTCTTGCCGACATCGCCGACCCGCTCGGTGAGGCGTGCCTCGATGTTCATGTGCACGTCCTCGAGGGCCACCGACCAGGCAAAGTCGCCGCGCTCGATATCGGCGAGAATGTCGTTGAGGCCGTTGGTAATGGTCTTGCACTCGGCCTCGGTGAGCACGCCGACCCTGGCGAGCATGGTGGCATGGGCGACGGAACCGTTGATGTCATGACGATAGAGCCGCTGGTCAAAATCGACCGAGGCCGTGAAGGTTTCAACGAATTCATTGGTCGCCGCCGTAAACCGGCCGCCCCAGAGTTTTTTGTCCTGTTCGCTCATGGTCACTTCAATAGATAAGGGCTGGAGATGCGCGCAGTATAGACGATTTCAGTGGCGGCGTGGACTGTCGGCGAGGACAAAGGCTGCTAAACTCTTATAAAAACAGGATCCGAACAACACAATAATACGCCTATGATACGCCTCAGCACCCCGAGCAAGCGAGAACACCCCGGCGATGGCCTGTTCCTGCCCGATTTTTGCAGCATCCAGATGCTGTTCGTGGTCGTCATGATTGCGCAACTGCTCGCCTTTGTGCTCATGCTCGCCGGCAGCGCGCCGGGCCAGCGCTGGCAGGACCTCGGCCTGATCTCGCTCTTCGTGCAGTGGGTCGCGCTGACCAGCGTCCTCGCGCTGTGCCTGTTACGGCCGCTGTTGCGCCGCCTCGACAATACCCGGGCCGGTTATGCCAGTTATGCCCTGTTGTTATTGATATGCCTGCTTATCAGTGAACTTGCCTACCAGTTTGTCGGTAATGTCATTGTCAGTTCGGCGCAGCCTGGCTGGGGGCATGCCGACTTCCTGCTCCGCAATCTCGCCATCAGCGCGATTATCAGCGCCATCAGCCTGCGCTACTTCTACATTCACTATTGCTCGCAGCAGAGCCTGCTGGCAGAAACGACGTCGCGGATTGAGGCCCTGCAGGCCCGTATCCGGCCGCATTTCCTGTTCAATAGTATGAATGTCATCGCCAGCCTCACGCGCCGCGATCCGGCTGTGGCCGAGACGGCCATTGAGGACCTGGCACAGGTCTTTCGGGCCAGTCTCGCCGACGCCCGCCAGCTGGTCAGCCTGGCAGATGAACTCGAGATCTGCCGCAGCTATTTACATATTGAGCAACTGCGCCTGGCTGAACGGCTGCGCTGTAACTGGCAGGTGGATGAGGCACTCATGGCCGGACGCCTGCCCGGCCTGCTGATCCAGCCGCTGCTGGAAAATGCCGTCAACCACGGCATCGAGCCGCTCGCCGAGGGTGGTGAGGTGACGATCCGGATTTATCGCGGCGGCGCCGCCAGCTGGGTGATTGAGATCGACAACCCCTGTGCCAACAGCAAGCTCGACACCAGCGGCAACCAGATAGCGCAGACGAATATCCGGGAACGGCTGGCGGCGATCTACGCCGGGCAGGCCAGCATGCATACCGAGGTCAGCGCGGATCGCTACCGGGTGCGCATCAGCCTGCCACTGGCGACAGACGGGGCCGGGGTATGAAGCTGCTGATCGTCGATGATGAGGCCCTCGCCCGCGAACGCCTGCGCAGCCTGCTCGCCGATCTCGATGCCAGCATCGAGGTCGTGGGTGAAGCCGCAACCGGGCAGCAGGCTATTGACCAGGCCAGGCACCTGCACCCCGATGTCGTCCTGCTCGATATCCGCATGCCGGGCATGGATGGCATCGAAGCCTCGCGGCACTTGAATGCCTTCTCGCCGCCACCGGCGATTATCTTTACCACGGCGTATGATGAGCATGCGCTGGCCGCGTTTGAAGCCAATGCCGTGGGCTATCTGCTGAAGCCGGTCAAGGCCGAACGCCTGCAGCAGAGCCTGGCAACGGCCAGCTCCCTGCACAAGGGGCAACTGCAGGCACTGCAGGAAAGCCGGCAAGACAAGGCCCGCAGCCACATCGGCGTGCGCATGCGCGGCGACCTGCGGCTCATTCCGGTTAACGAGATCTGTTACCTGCGTGCGGGGCAAAAGTATGTCGAGCTGCGCTATGTGCAGGGTGAGACGAACGGCACGGCGCTGATTGAGGAGTCGTTAAAGACCCTGGAGGAAGAATTCAGTGAACAGTTTGTGCGCGTGCATCGCAATGCGCTGGTGGCACTCGAATGCATCAGCGGCCTGGAGAAAGACAGCCTCGGCCGGGTACGGGTGAGGTTGAATAGTGTCGACGATAAGCTTGACGTCAGTCGCCGGCATGTCGCGGCCGTGCGCAAGCTGCTCAAGGCAAGGGGCTAGGAGCCGGATTCAGGGATTCGCGGCGAGTTGTTGCCTGGCATGCAGTTGCTGGCGCGAGGTATCAATAGCCGCATCGAGATAGCCACCATAATATTCAACCGTGGTTACGCCCACCATGCGCGGCGCGAGTTCATTACCCTCGGCATCCAAAAACGCCACGGTCGGGGTCAGGGAGATATCATAACGGTCGGCAAAGGCCCCGGCAGACACCGACCGACCGTTTTCGTCCCGCACCTCGGCATAGCTATCGATCTCGATGACACGGATCACGGCCTTGTCGGTGTAGTCGCCGCTGATCAGCATCGGTTTGAGAAAATCATCCTTGATGATAGTGCAATAACCGCAGTGCGTGGCAGAGAACAGCACCACGATCGGCACCTGTTTCTGCTGCGAGGCCTGGCCATCGGCTTGCAGGTCATTCAGCACCGGGATGCTTACCTCGTTCGCCTGCAGGCCCGTGAGCATGAACAGGCCAAAGGCGGCGAGTAGCAGGCGGGAAAAGCTTTTTTTCAACATATTGTGTCTCATTGCGGTCGAATTATAGCCCCTCGGGGCCCAGATGCCGTAAAATAGCCAGAATTTTATCCCTTACCGCGTTCATCATCACGTCCGTGGTGAAGCGGCTTACTTAAAATTAGAGCCCAGACGGGCTCCAAGGTTCAAAAAATGTCAGATAATCATATACGTATTGCCACGCGCAAGAGTCTCCTGGCGCTTTGGCAGGCCGAACACGTGGCGGAACGCCTGAAGGCAGCGCATCCGGGCCTGGAGGTGGAGCTGGTGACCTTCACAACCGAGGGCGACAAGATCCTCGACACGCCGCTGGCCAAGATCGGCGGTAAGGGTCTGTTTGTGAAGGAACTGGAGCGCGCCATTTTTGATGGTGATGCGGATCTCGCGGTGCATTCGATGAAAGATGTGCCGGTGGAGTTGCCGGACGGCCTGCACTTGCCCGTGATCATGGAGCGACATGACCCGCGCGATGCATTCTGCTCCAACGACTATGCCAGCCTGGATGAGTTGCCGCAGGGTGCGCGGCTGGGGACGTCAAGCCTGCGCCGCGAGTGCCAACTGCGCGAGCGCCGCCCTGACCTGGAGGTGCTCAGCCTGCGCGGGAACATCCATACCCGTCTGGCCAAGCTCGATGCCGGTGACTATGACGCGATTATCCTGGCGGCCTCCGGCCTGAAACGCGTCGGCCTGGAAGACCGTATTCGTGCCGAACTGCCACCGGAGATCAGCCTGCCCGCCATTGGCCAGGGCGCGCTCGGTATCGAATGTCGGGTGGACGACACACGCATCAATGAACTGATTGCCGTCCTCGATGATCCGGATACCCATATCTGCGTCACAGCCGAGCGCGCCCTGAATCATCGGCTTGAAGGCGGCTGCCAGGTACCGATTGCCGGTTTTGCAGTCCTCGATGGCCAGCATCTTCACCTCAGCGGACTGGTCGGCCGTACCGACGGCAGCGAGATTTTGCGTGGTGCCATCTTTGGGCCGCCGCATGAGGCAGCCGAGATGGGTAAGGCGTTGGGCGAAGAGTTGCTCGCCCGCGGGGCTGACGAGATCCTCGAGGCCCTGTACGCGGACAAGTAAATGCCGGGAGCTGACGACTTGCAGGGATGCCGTGTCCTTGTCACCCGCCCGGTGACCCAGGCCGCGGGCCTTTGCGAACGCATCGAGCAGGCAGGTGGAACGGCGCTTCACTTGCCGGCGCTGGTCATCGAGGCCGTTGATGACCCGGTAGCCCGGCAACGCTGCCGGGCAGCAGTCGACTATGACTGGCTCATCTTCATCAGCCGCAATGCCGTTGAGCACGCCCAAACCTGTCTGCCGTTGCCGCTGCCAGCAAGCCTGAAGGTGGCCGCAATCGGCCAGGCCACGGCCACGGCCCTGGAAGCGGCGGGTATTCCGGTTCAGCTGGTAGCAGGCGGTGCGGGTAACAGTGAGTCCTTACTCACGGAACTGGGTGAGGCTGACAGGACGGGCCAGCGGTTCCTGATATTGCGCGGCGTGAATGGCCGCGAGCGGCTGGCCGAGGGCCTGCGCGGACGCGGCGCGCAAGTCGATTATGCAGACCTCTACCGCCGGGTTCGACCCCGGGATGCAGGCACTGAACTGGGCCGCCTGCTGGATGCCGGCATCGACATCCTGACGGTCACCAGTGGCGAGGCCCTCGAGAACCTGCTGGCCATGGCGGCCGATGCCGACCGGGAGATCACGTACTTGCCGCTTGTGGTCATGAGCGAGCGCCTGGTCTCGCTTGCGCGCGAACGAGGATTCACAGACACTGTTATTATTGCAACGCAGACCAGTGACCAGGGGATGGTAGAAGCCATCAGGCAATGGCGTGAGACGGCTGTAACGGAGTGAGTGCATGACTGAAGAAAACAACAAGGCCAAGGCAGAAAAAGCCGCGAGCAAAACCGCGGCGGCGGAAAAGCCTGCCGCCAGGCCAAAACAAAAGGCCAGCGACAAAGCCGC
>NZ_JAVVES010000034.1:0-27342 GCF_032250955.1 Sulfuriflexus sp.
CCTCCAATTTCCAGAAAACTATCTCTATTGCTCCAAATTCGCTATATTTTTACCCACTAATTTTTCCGAAGAGCCAATAAATTTTACGACGACCGGCCGCCAGCCTATCCGGATGAATAGCCGCCTGCCGATCCTGTATAGCTTTCGCCGTTGCCCTTACGCCATACGGGCACGGCTGGCTATTGGTTCCAGTGGCATAGTCGTCGAACTGCGCGAGGTCGTGCTGAGCGACAAGCCCGCCAGCATGCTTGAGGCCTCACCCAAGGGCGAGGTGCCGGTACTGGTCTTGCCGGATGGCAAGGTCCTCGAAGAAAGCCTCGACATCATGCATTGGGCGCTGGCACAGCATGACCCGGCGCAGTGGTGGCCGGGTGATAGCGACTTACGGCAACAGGCCGGCGCCTTAATCGAAGAGAATGACGGCCCGTTCAAGCACAACCTCGACCGTTACAAATACCCCGACCGTTACCCGAATGAACAGGCTGCGGATTATCGGGCAGAAGGGGCAGTGTTTTTAGACAAGCTCGAGCAACGCCTCAGGCGGCATCGCTACCTGCTCGGCGAACAGGTTACTCTCGCCGATATCGCCAGCATGCCTTTTATCCGCCAGTTCGCCCATACGGACAAGGCCTGGTTTGACCAGGCCCCCTACCCTTGCCTGCAACAATGGCTGACCGACTGGCTCGAATCGGAATTGTTTCAGGATGTCATGAAGAAATACCCAGCCTGGCAGCCGGGTGATGCGGTGACCAGTTTTCCATAGGCCTTATTAAGATCAAAAGCCTAACGCCGTCTCGAAGTCTTTTGCTTGCCAGCCGGTTTACGGCGTGTATTCGCCCTGGCTTCAGGTGCAGGTCTGGCACGGCCCTTAACCGCAGCTTTCCTGGCAACCTTCTTTCTCGCCGTCACTTTCTTGCCAATGCCTTTCTTCGCGACAACCTTCTTCTTGCCGTGTTTTGCCTGGGCGGCCTGTTTCTTTTCCTCGGCATAACCGCGCACACCTTCCGGACGCCCGCCGGTACCCGCGGGTTGCCAGCTTGGCACGAGGTGCTGCTTGCCGTTACCGATCAAATCGGACCGGCCCATACGCTTGAGCGCGGCACGCAACATGGGCCAGTTCTCGGCATCGTGGTAACGCAGGAAAGCCTTGTGCAGGCGACGTCGTTTATCGCCGCGCACGACACTGAGACGTTCCGAGTTTCTATCCACCTTCTTCAGCGGATTCTTGCCCGTGTGGTACATGGCCGAGGCGATGGCCAGTGGCGTCGGCAGGAAGGCCTGCACCTGGTCGGGGCGAAAGCTGTTGCGCTTCAGCCATAGCGCGAGGTTGAGCATGTCTTCATCGGTAGTGCCCGGGTGGGCGGAGATGAAGTACGGGATCAGATACTGCTCCTTGCCCGCCTGCTTCGAGAACTTGTCGAACATTTCCTTGAACTTGTCATAGGAACCGATGCCCGGTTTCATCATCTTGCTCAGCGGCCCCTGCTCGGTATGCTCGGGCGCGATCTTTAAATAACCGCCGACGTGGTGCTGCACGAGTTCCTTCACATACTCGGGCGAACGCACCGCGAGATCGTAACGCAGCCCGGAAGCGATAAAGATCTTCTTGATGCCCTTGAGTTTACGGGCCCGGCGATAGAGGTGGATCAGCGGCTTGTGATCCGTATTCAGGTTGGTGCAGATGTCCGGATATACGCAGGACAGACGCCGGCATGCTGATTCAATCTTCTCGCTCTTGCAGGCCAGGCGATACATGTTCGCGGTCGGGCCGCCGAGGTCGGAGATGTTACCGGTAAAACCGGGCACCGTGTCGCGGATCGTCTCGATCTCCTGAATGACTGAGTTTTCCGAGCGGCTCTGGATAATCCGCCCCTCATGCTCGGTGATGGAGCAGAAGGTACAGCCGCCGAAACAACCGCGCATGATGTTGACCGAGAAACGGATCATCTCCCATGCCGGCAGCTTCGCCTCACCATAGGCCGGGTGCGGCAGCCGCGTATAGGGGAATTCAAACAGGCGATCCATCTCCGCCGTGCTCAGCGGAATGGGCGGTGGATTGAGCCAGATGCTGCGCTTGCCGTGTTGCTGCATGAGTGCCCGCGCGTTACCGGGGTTGGTTTCCATGTGGAAGACCCGCGAGGTATGCGCATAGAGAACCTTGTCACCGGCAACCTGTTCAAACGACGGCAGGCGCAGCACCGTCTTGTCACGGTTGAGTTTAACGCGCCGCGCGTCGAGCTGGACGATGGTGCGGTTTTCCGGGGCCGCGTCGGTCTGCGTAACCTGCTGGCAGTCCGGCTCGGCGGCATACGGGTCGGGGTGTTGTTCGATCCTGCCCGGCTGATCAACATCGGTGGAATCGATCACGGCCCAGTCTGCCGGGGCGGTGGTCAGCATGTATGCCGTGCCACGCACGTCAGTGATGTCGCGAACCGCCTCGCCATTCGCCAGGCGATGGGCGATCTCAGTGATGGCACGTTCGGCATTCCCGTACACCAGCAGGTCGGCCTTCGAATCCGGCAGGATGGACTTGCGCACCTTGCCCGACCAGTGGTCATAATGCGCGATGCGGCGCAGGCTGGCCTCGATACCGCCGATGATCACCGGCACGCCCTTGTAGGCCTCGCGGACACGCTGGCTATAGACCATGACCGAACGGTCCGGACGCTTGCCCGGCGCACCATCCGGCGTATAGGCATCGTTATGGCGCAAACGACGGTCCGCCGTATAACGGTTTACCATCGAATCCATATTGCCGGCGGTGATGCCAAAAAACAGGTTCGGCTGGCCCAGCGCCATAAAGGCGTTTTTATCCTGCCAGTCCGGCTGGGCGATGATGCCAACCCGGAAACCCTGCGCCTCCAGCAGACGACCGATCATGGCCATACCAAAGCTCGGGTGATCCACATAGGCATCGCCAGTGACCAGGATAATGTCGCAGCTGTCCCAGCCCAGATCATCCATCTCGGCCCGCGACATCGGCAATACCGGCGCAACACCAAAACGTCTGGCCCAGTACTGGCGGTGAGAAAAGATATTGGCAGCTTTTTGCATAAGGAGAACGGTCAGGATTGGTTAGCGCAGGCCAGGGTGAACAATGTTTTGATTATAACGTATTTCGGTCGCGAACAGGCAGCCGGCAATAACCGTCAACCTGGGAGGGCTTTAGCACAGACGTGGCCATGATCGATTTCCATATGAAGAAAAAGGCAGGAACTGATCACAACCTCATAAGATAGAGAACACGCATAAGGCGGCACTCCTCTGGCTCTCATGCCATAAGAGTTGCCCCTCTTCTTGCTGCACCTAATGGAAAACGCCTCCTGGCCGATATACCAGCAAGATACTCTAGCCCTGAATCGAGAAACCGATGACAATCACCCGCCTGCTGCCGCTTTTTCTGAGTCTGATACTGGCCCCGCTGGCGCAGGCGCTGGAAAAATCTGTCTACGCCCCCCTGCACGAAAAGGTCGAAACAGGCGAGACGCGCCTCTCTGCCTACTTCTCCATCAAGCTATCAGGAGGCATCATGCGGCCGCGGGTGCTGGAGACATTTCACCACCAGGGTGACAAGAAAGTGCAAATCGGGCTGGTCAAGTTTTCCGAATATTCGCCGCGCCAGAACGGCTATGCAATCTCTGCCGATGGCAAGACACTGCTCTATTTCCACCGTGACCTGCCCGCCTCCAAGGTGGTGAACAAACGCAGCGGCTTATATGAATTCCGGCACGGGCACGGCGATAAGCTGTTGCATCGGGATGCCAACAATAGTGAATACCTGGAAGAAAAGTTACCCGCCAACACCGTCGTGTTTGGCGTCTACAAGAAAGAGGCCAATTCCTTCCGCATCCAGGGTGAGGTCTATACCCGCGATACTGATGGACGCGAAAAACGCCTTCAGTAGCATTTCGAAAAGTATTTTTCTCCTCTTCCTGGATAAAAACTCCCCCATCAACCAGTCAATACATAATCATGCTGCCTTTAAGGATGCAGAAAACTGGTTATAGTTTTTCTGGTATTTCTGCTCTGGCCCGGAATATCAATATTCATCGACAAGGAATTGTTGCTATGTCTGATCTGGCAGTCGCATGACGACTCCCTCGCCAGCCAATTTTTTAGCCAGGCGATGCTCAGGAGAATAATCACCTGGAACGGACTATGGCTTGTCGCTGCTATATAATTCCTCAATGAGTATTATTGAGCTTGTTTATTCTCCCGTCTTTATCGCCGGGCTTTTTTTTATCGTCGCCTTTGTCTATTCATCGGTGGGGCTTGGCGGCGGCTCTTCCTATACAGCGCTGATGGCGATTCTTCGCTTCAATGCCATGGCCATACCCATGATCTCGCTGAGCCTGAACCTGCTTGTGACCAGCATCGGCAGTTTCAATTTCATTCGTAACCGGCATGTCCGCTGGCGTCTGATCGCACCCTTCCTGATCACCTCGATACCGATGTCTTACCTGGGTGGTTCACTGCAGTTGCCGAAGACCGTCTTTTACTGGCTTCTGTTCGTCTCGTTGCTGTTTGTCGTTGCCCGTATCTACCTGTGGCGGGAAACCAGTTTGCAGTTGAACCTGTCGACGCGGGGCAAGCTTGTGGTCTCGCTTGTGGCCGGCTCGGTACTTGGCCTCATCGCCGGTATTGTCGGCATCGGTGGCGGGATTTACCTTGTGCCGCTGATTATCATTCTTGGTCTTGGCAAGGGTCAGCAGGCGGCGGCCTGTGGTGCGATCTTTGTCTGGCTGAACTCGGCCGCCGGGCTGGCCTCACGTTTACAATACAACGCCATCGATCTCGGTGGCTACATTCCGCTGATCATCGCCGTGATCCTCGGCGGCTGGCTCGGCTCTTACCTGGGCTCAACTCGCTTCTCAGCCCGTAAGATGGAGAAGATCCTGGGGCTTATCATCCTCGTAGCCCTTGCCTTCCTTGGCCGCAAGCTGCTGTTTTCTTGAGGATAAAGCCGCCCGCTCGTTACCGGGAGGGACAAATCGGCCCACTAGCTCTTTTGGATTATTGTCTCCGGGCGGCCCGCTCTCTAGGATGGGTGTTCAGGGACAGGGATACCAGGGACGGCCTTCTTCTTATTCCTGCTTCGGCATATACGCATCAAATTGCGGCAAGTCATCACAGATTTCATCCCACTCGGCCTTTGACGAGGCAAAGATATGCGCCAGCGGACGTTCGCTGACCGCGGAGTCTATCGTGCCCAGGCGCACACGCAGACGTCCCGGATACATGTTGGCGTTCTTGCTCATAATCGGTGAGCCACAGGTCTTACAGAAATACTTGATATTAGCCGGCGGCGATTCGTAGGCGGTGAGGTTGTCTTCACCCTGGACAAACCTGAACCCTGCCTGCTCGGCAAAACCGTTGGTCGCATAGGCACTGCCCTGCGCCTTGCGGCACAGCGAGCAATGGCAATAGACAATGTCACTGATGCCACCGTGCACTTCAAATCTCACGGCACCACATAAACAGCCACCTTCGTACATAAAGACCTCCTTATTCACCGGCGATGGTCATTTCCTCGATCAGGATCGAGCCGGTTCGCGTGCTGCGCCGCAAATCGACATCATTACCGACCTCGAGGATATGCCGGTACATGTCATTCAGGTTGCCGGCAATGGTGATCTCGGCAACCGGGTACTGGATCTCGCCACCCTGCACCCAGAAACCGGCCGCGCCGCGTGAATAGTCACCCGTGATGGTGTTCACTGACGAACCCATCAGTTCGGTGACCAGCAGGCCGGTATCCATTTTCCGCAACAGTCCCTGCGCATCGAGACTGCCGGGCTCAATAGTCAGGTTGTGCGTGCCGCCGGCATTCGCCGTGGTCTGCATGCCAAGACGCCGCGCTGAATAACTGTCAAGCACATAACCCTGCAGCACACCGTTTGTGATCAGGTCACGCCTGGGCAGGGTTGCTACGCCTTCGTAATCAAACGGCGCGCTACCAAGGGCGCCCGGCAGATGCGGTTGTTCATAGATATTAATGTTATCGGCGAATACCGGCTCACCCAGTCTGTCCAGCAGGAAAGAGGCCTTGCGATACAGGCTCGAGCCGCGCACGGCGCCGATAAAGTGGCTGAGCAGACTCGCCGCGCTCTCCGCTACATACAGGACAGGCACCTTGCGCGTACTCAGCTGACGGGCACCGAGGCGCGACACGGTACGCTCGGCAGCATGCCGGCCGATGCTGCTCATGGGCTCGAGATCTCTGGCATCCCGCGCCGAGCTATACCAGTAATCCCGCTCCATGGCACCGGCCTCTTCGGCAATCACGGCGACGCTGGCACTGTGATAAGTACTACCGTATCCATTCAGGAAGCCATGCGTATTACCGTACACGCGCAGGCCATTATGGCTGGAGATGGAACCGCCTTCGGAATTGTTAATGCGCTTGTCATAGCCGAGCGCGGCAGCCTCGGCCTCACGTGCCAACTCGATGGCCGCAATGGTGTCGATCGCCCACGGGTGGGTCATGTCGAGGTCCGGAAACTCGCTGGCCATAAGCCCGGCATCGGCGAGCCCGGCATATTCATCCTCGGCGGTGTGTTTGGCGATATTGCAGGCGGCCTCGACCGCACGGCTAATCGCAGCGGTCGAGGTATCGGTGGTGCTGGCCGTGCCCTTGCGATGCCCGAAAAAGACCGTGATACCCATGCCGTTATCGCGATTATGCTCGACGGTCTCCACCTCGCCGAGGCGCACCGTCACGCTATAGCCGTTCTCGGCGGAAATCGCGGCCTCGGCGGCACTCGCCCCCCGGCCCTTGGCCTCATCAAGGGCGATACTGATAGCCCGTTCCAGTTCGGCTTTGGCAGGCAGCTCACCCTGCCCGTTCTGTACTGCTGGCTGTGACATAAACTGTTTTCCCGTTATGCTGTCAAAGACAGCATTAAATCTCTATCATTAGGCCTCCGCTTCGAGGCCTGTAGTTACCCATAATGACCGATCACGATGACAACGACGAATTTATCAGCAAGTCGCAAATCAAGCGCGACATGCACGCCCTCACCGATATGGGTGCGCAACTCGTCGACCTGCCTGTCTCGCAGCTGAAAAAACTGCCTCTGGATGACAGGCTGTTCGATGCCATCCGCGAGTGTCAGGCGACGCTCAAACACGGCGCCCGCAAGCGCCAGTTAAAATTCATTGGCAAACTCCTCCGCCACGCCGACGGTGAGGCCATTCGCGATGCCCTCGATCAACTTGAGGCCCCCAAACGCGAGGCCATTGCCGAGTTTCACTCCGTGGAGCGCTGGCGTGATCGCCTCCTTGAAGAGGGCGATGCCGCGCTCACCGAGCTTTTGGCCGATTACCCGGACGCGGATCGCCAGCAACTCCGGCAACTGGTACGCAATGCCCGTAACAGCAAGCAGAGCGAAGAACGCAGCAAACGGCAGTCACGCGAAATCTTCAAATTCCTGCGCGAGATGATCATCGGCCATTAGCGCACTAAAGTACCGAGACCGCCTTCACCCACACCAGTTCGCAGGCACCGTTGCCGGTGTCGGTACGCGACAGGGAACTCTGCCAGCGCCAACCATCATCGGCCTTGATCTTCACCAGCTGCCCGGTAAGGGCAACCACATTGCCCTCGCGAATCCCGGCCAGTTGTTCGGCCACCCGCTCATCGGCAGGGATCATGTGCATGTTCGAACTGTGGCGGATGATCTCACGGTGCGGGATCGGCTCCTGCTCAGCCCGCCAGTAATAAAAACGATTCCCCTGGCTGATATCGATCTTGTCCAGCACCTGGTTATCTGACATCGGGCCCCAACCCAGTGCAAGATCCAGCGGCGACAAGGCCGCCTCGCGACCCAGGGTGTATTTCTTGCGCGATAAGACGCGGGCCTCAATGGCAAAGTTCGCCAGCGGCGTAACGGTATAGTCAGCATGCCTGAAGGCAGGCGCATTGTTGACCTTGTGTTGTAGCGGCTCGGCTGCGGCAATAACGCCGTCGGCCTGCTCGATGACACGGTTCTGATCATATTGCCAAAGGCCGCCCGCCACCAGAACTGTTACCAGCAGTAATTTTTTCATACCCATGCCCGGCCCGCTCAGGCCACCAGCCAAACCGCTTCGGCAGAATTATTGGCATGGATGTTAATGACCTTGTAAGGAAACGCCTTGTTCTTCGGGTTCTCCTTGACGCGCAGCATGTGGCCCGGTTCCCAGTCGCGGGTAAAACAGACGAAGCCTGCATAGACCCTGAACCGCGCGCCGTCATCGAGAACGACGACCTCACCACCGTCTTCGATGCCCTGCAGGAAATGACCGTCTTTGAGACCGGGATACTTATGCATCTCTCACCCCAGGCACTTCAGGCGTTGGTCCCGCCAACGGTCAGGGCATCAACCCGCAGGGTCGGCTGGCCTACGCCCACCGGGAGGCTCTGGCCTTCCTTGCCGCAGGTGCCAACCCCGGAGTCCAGGGCCAGGTCATTGCCGACAAGCTTGATACGGTTCATCACGTCCGGGCCATTGCCAATCAGGGTGGCGCCTTTTACCGGGGCGGTAATCTTGCCGTTTTCAATCAGGTAGGCCTCGCTGGCCGAAAAGACGAACTTGCCCGAGGTGATATCAACCTGGCCGCCACCGAAGTTCACGGCATACAAACCCTTTTTCACCGAGGCGAGGATCTCTTCGGGGTCATATTCACCGGCGCGCATAAAGGTGTTGGTCATGCGCGGCATCGGCAAATGGGCGTATGACTCGCGCCGACCGTTGCCGGTCGCGGCTACCCCCATGAGGCGGGCATTCATCTTGTCCTGCATGTAACCGCACAGGACGCCGTCCTCAATGAGGACATTTTCCCGGGTGACCGAACCCTCATCATCCACATTCAGGGAGCCGCGGCGGTCCGGTATGCTGCCGTCATCGACCACGGTGACGCCTTTTGCCGCGACCCGTTCACCGACCCGGCCGGAGAAGGCTGAACTGCCCTTGCGGTTGAAGTCCCCTTCCAGACCGTGGCCCACGGCCTCGTGCAACAGGACCCCCGGCCAGCCCGGGCCCAGTACCACATCCATCGTGCCCGCAGGGGCCTCGATGGCCTCAAGGTTGACCAGCGCCTGGCGCACGGCCTCCTCGGCATATTCCTTGGCCAGGTTGTTATCCAGGAAGTAACCATAGCCGAAACGTCCACCACCACCATGGCTACCCTGCTCACGCTTGCCATTTTGCTCAACGATCACATTAATGTTCAGACGCACCAGTGGCCGTATGTCGCCGGCCAGCGTGCCGTCACTGGCGGCAATCAAAATCGTATCATGCACGGCGGCGATGCTCGCCATCACCTGCACCACGCGCGGGTCCGCAGCCCGGGCCGCGGCATCGACGCTCAGCAACAGGGCGATCTTGTCTTCAGCGGGAATACTCGCCAACGGATCCAGCGGTGTATAAAGATTACGGCCTTGCGCCCCGCTCCAGGCCTTGACCTGGTTATTGCCACCACTGTGGGCAATGGTGCGCGCGGCATCCGCCGCCTGCGTCAGGGCAGGTAACATGATGGAATCAGAATAGGCAAAACCGGTTTTCTCGCCACTGATCGCGCGAACACCGACACCCTGATCAATATTGAAGCGGCCGTCCTTGACGATACCGTCTTCAAGTGACCATGACTCATGCCGGCTTAACTGAAAATAGAGATCGGCGTTATCGACATCATGCGCCATCAGATGGTCAAGAATATTCTGCAGATCCGACTCGCCGAGGCCGGCAGGCACGAGCAGCTGTTGCCGGGCCTGTTCAAGTTGTGTGTTCATAATTCACTATCCGAAAGATTGCAGGAGATGCGGCGGTGATTGGTGGCCGGAAAGTTACTGCGCACCTTGCTGACATGCTTGTGATCGATGTCCGCCATAATGAAACCGGAACCACTTGGCAGGCGGTCCAGTATCTGTCCCCATGGATCAACGATCATGCTGTCGCCGTGCGTCTCACGACCATTGATATGATAGCCACCCTGATCAGCGGCAATAAAGTAAACCAGGTTTTCGATCGCGCGTGCCCGAACCAGTGACTCCCAGTGCGCCTTGCCGGTGATCGCAGTAAAGGCTGAAGGCAGGGCAATGATCTCGACACCTTCATCGAGCATGCGGCGAAATAATTCCGGAAAGCGCAGATCGTAACAAATCGCGATACCCATCTTGCCGAACGGCGTATGCACCACGACAACCTCGTTGCCCGGTTCAATGGTCTCGGATTCATTATAGTTTTCAGCCGTCGCCGCGATATGCACATCGAAGAGGTGGATCTTGTCATAACGCGCAACCCGTTCGCCCTTATCATTGAGAAGCAGGCAGACCTGGCGGACGCGCTTCTTGTCATGACCCTGCATGGGCACCGTGCCGCCAACAAGCCAGACTCCATGTTTCCTCGCCTCCTCGGCGAGGAAGTCCTGCATAACACCATGACCATCCTCTTCGACATGGGCAAACTTGTCTGCCTCGCTCTGTCCTAGGAAGGCAAAGTTTTCCGGCAAGACGATCATCTGTGCACCGGCCTTGGCCGCGTCGTCTATCAGACGTGCCGCCTCGATCAGGTTTGAATTAACATTTGGCCCGGAAGCCATCTGGATAGCGGCAATCTGACTCATCACTTCACACTCGTTATCGACATAATTTCTAATTCAATTTGTTGCGGAGAACTGCCCGGGCGCATTTCTATCAAGGTGGGTTCTATCCCCAGTGAAATCAACCAGCCCTGTAATTCTTCCGCCCAGATACTGCCCTCGTCACCGCCCGGATAGCGGACCAGTAAACGACTCCCCGGGGTATTGAGCAGGTCGCGGATGGCCGTACGCACCGGCGACATCGACAGCACTGCCTGGCCACTGCGCGGCCGTGCCCACATCTCTGCAGTCAGCACCTGCCTGTTTGCCGGTTCGCTCTGCACCATGGAGGATGGCAGGGATTCCAGGGCCATGCCCGGGGCAACAATGAGAATAAATAACAGGGGCCAGAGTGGTTTCATCGCCAGATCATCATAACACAAAGCCCGCTCGGCCCGCTTTATACACCCTCACTTGACGAGGTCATATGCCGGCCTGGTCATGTGCATGGCCTGCGCATTATTCCGTGGATACAACGGGTCTTTCGACCTCGGCCAATTTAACGATTTTCGGATCATCCCAGCTGCCGGTGATCGTATATTGATACTGTGTAATTTTGTCGATGGTCTTCTTCAGCAGTTTATCAATCGCATATAACACGCCACCGGCTACCGGTCCGCCAAGCAGGGCACCAGCCAGTGGCAGACTGGCCGTCAGGTGAGGGGTCACGGTTACCAGCTGATCATAATCCTTCGCCGCCAGTCCCGTCCGCCCCGAAATGTCGATACGTGCCGCCGGCCCCTCGAGATACATATTGGTTGTATAGGCATCACCGCGTTCCAGCTCGAATGTGCCCCTGATGCTGTCAAATCTGAAGCCTCGCTTGAACACATCGCTGAAATCCAGGGACAGGCGCCGTGGCAGGGTTTGCAGGCTGAGCAGACCAAACACCCGCCCGGCACCCGGGTTCACATCCTGGAGCTGGCCATCACGAATATACAGCGAGAGTTCACCATTCAGTTTGTGAAGTGCGAACTGCATGGGACTACCCGGCCATTCCAGTTGCGCCTCACTCTCGCTCCGCCCGGCAGTAAAACCGCTCACATAACCCAGATCGGCGAGGAGTTCGCTGAAGGCGCTGCTCTCCAGTTTCGCCTGCAAACGGGTACTTTGTACACCCTTGTTGACGGCCCATTCACCGCTGGCGCCCAGGCTCGCGCGCGCACCATTCAGCTGCAGACGATCCATAAACAAGCCCTCCGGTGTCCTCACCACATTCGCCGACAGGTTACCGAGCTCGACATTATCAAAAATGAACGCTTTCACCTGTAGGTCAAAACCGGGAAGACTGCGCGGGTCAATCCGGCTCTCGGCGCTTGCGTCGCCCGGGTCGCGCTGCACCTTCAGGTAATCCAGATCCAGCTTCATGGGCCGCTCCAGCGGCTCATCGTTAACCCATATGCGACCGGCCAGGCGATCCGACTCAACATCAAGTTGCCAACGGTCGTCCTCGCGCCGGGCATTTACACTGACCTGCCTGAATATCTCGTCAAAGGCGTCCAGTTCGCCCACATTCAACCGCACCGACGAGAGCCAGGCGGGTATGCCAGGTGGTGACTGGCCGTCACCCTTGAACAACTGCAGGCCGGTGGTGTAATCCACCCAAGACTGGAGCGCCAGTTTTTCGAGCTGACCACTGACAACCAGCCCTGTTTCCTTCGGCAGGCCCGTGACCGACTTGCCCAGCACCACTTCGCCGCGCAGCAAGGCGAATGCCTCATCCAGTTCAAGCACCGCGCTCAACAAATCATGGTAGGTCACCGCCACTTCATACTGCCGGGTATCGCCAAGGCCAAGGCGAATATGGAGAGGCCGTCGCTGTTTTGCCATTTTACCCAGCGGCGTCGGGGCGGCAATAGACACGCCTTCCAGGTTCGAGCTGAGCACAAGCTTGGCCTCTTCACGCGTAGCAGCCCCTGCCCCGGGGATCTGCACTGCCAATAACCAGTCAGCCTTGCCCGGCATGACATCCGGGATCGATTTATCGAAATACTTGCGCAGACCTGCATTCATATCCAGTCGGGTACGCGCCTCAATGTTCAGGGCAACGTCATTTCGTTTCCCCGGTTCGACACGGATAACCACGGCCTCTCCCATCAGTTCCGCCTGCAAGGCTTCACCGCGAAAGTCGCCGTCAACCACACTGACTTCCCCATTCAATTTCTGTAACGAAACGGGTTGGTCCTGTAAGGCGATCGTGTTGTTATCAAAACGCATGCGGCCGCTTAGGTGTTCCTCGCCTGCCTCCAGTGGCAGACGCATGGCCAGTTCAAGTTCACCACTGCCGCTGGCCTGCAGACGTTGCAGGGTTTTTACATAGTCCTTGCCAAGGCCGCTGCGCACGACATACTCGATCACATCGGCCGTCTGGACATCCATAAGACCACGCAGGTGCAGAACCGGGTTGTCGGCATCCAGGTCCTCGATGGCCATCTGGATATCCTTGACTGTCGAGTTCAGGATACGGCCACTCTGGGCATTGATTCGCATGCTGCGTCCGCTGAACACAACCTCGGCATTTGCCCCGTACAGCATCGGCCATCCCGGCTCGTAATCCAGTACCCCATCCCTTACATCGAAGCGAACTTCAAACTTGCCTTCACCATGGTCGAATGGAAACTGCGCCATTGGACCGTGCAGGATAACCCCCCCGGCGGGGACATAACCATCGACAATCGCCTTGTCCAGCCATGCCACGGCATCATCCGGGATCACATTCACGGGCATATATTTGCTCGCCTGCTTGCCCTTGCCTTCCCTGAAGTAACCCACCAGGTCGATATAGGGCTCGCCTTCAGGAGGCAACAGCATCGTCAAGCGTGTGTCGAGCTGAATGTCGGCATTGCTGACATGCAGGCCCGGCGCATCGATCTGCCACCCGGCAGCGGTATGCCGCCAATAGATATCACCCTGCAGGCGATCCAGGGCGAGACGGTCACGGAACATTATCGGGTAATCGAGCCGGGCATCGTTGCTGTCCAGGTGCAGGTAGCCCTGCTCCGGCCGAGCGATCAGGTGCCCGGAGAGCCCCGTCCCGGCGGGTAATTCACGCCACGGACGCGTAGACAGCGCCGTAAAGTCGGCTTCAATATGCAGGCCCTCGCCTTCAGCCTCGGCTGGCGAATAGTGCACAACAAGGTTTTTTAAATCCGCCCGTGGCTGCAGGCCCAGTAATGCTGCATGCCGCGCTTCATCCAGCAAGCCAAACAAGGCCGCTGTTGAGACAACGTCATCAAGACGAACAAAGTCAGCACTGAGTTCATAACGCTCTGCCCCGGTATGCGCGATCACTGCCGCCTCTGATGACGGCCATGCCTGCCCGTTAATAACCGGTGAAAACCGGTTTAAACGGACGTCCCAGCCACTGTCGAGCTGACGCCATACAAAATCACTGGAGAGAGCCGTTAGCGGCAGCTGTTTACCCTTGCTCCCGGAAAACTTCAGGGCCTGTGTATCGACACTGCCCTCGACCTGCTGCAAGCGGCCGCTTGCCCAGTTACTCCATAATTCGAAATTGGCTACGCCTCCGGCAATACCGATCTCCGAGAAGATGTCGCGGGGCCACCACTCCGGCAGGACGAATCCCCTGCCCTTGATATATAACTCACCGGCCCAGCCTAGCGGGTTAAGCAGGTCACCTTGCAGGTCGATCGCGAAACCAAAGGCCTCACCGAGGTGTCCGGGTAGCACCAGGCTACCCTCGATCTGGTGACGCAATTGATCATTACGCAGACGCAGGTAAACATCCGCGAAGAACAGATTGTTAACCCCGCTCTTTTCGTCGCTCCAGTAAAGGGAACTGGACTCGATGCCTATTTCGGGCTGGCGAAACAACCACGCCGAGATCAGGCGGGAGTAATCTTTCTGGCTGTCCGTCTTGTCTTCAGCATCGCTCAGGCCGTGTACGCTGACACTGCCATCCAGATGTCGGGTGAACGACAGTTGTATGCCACTGATCGTCAGGCTGGACGGCACAATATCCTGGCGCCATAAGGAGGCCAGGAGATCAATACCGATTCTGGCCTCGGCAAACTGCAGGCGCGCCTGCCGGTCATCCGCGTCATAGACGCGTACGTCTTTGAGGCTGACCTCGGGACCGAGTCCGTTCCACTGTGCACGCAACCCCGAGATACGAATCGTTTGCCCGGCATAACGACTGACCAGTTGCTCGGCCTCACTCTTGTAGTCTTCAACCAGCGGCAGCAGCAGGCGCGCCATGCTCACCAGCAGCGCCGCCAGAACGACAACCGTCGCAAAGCTGTACCAGAGGGTCGCCAGTGCTGTTCGAATGAGAGGATGTTTAAATTTCACGATCGATCCAGCGTCCTGTCTCACATAAGGACGACGTCGTATTGTTCCTGGGTATAAAGTGACTCCACCTGCAGCTTGATCGGCTTGCCAATAAAATCCTCGAGTTCGGCGATATTATCCGACTCCTCATCGAGCAGGCGGTCCACCACCTCATGACCGGCCATGACGAGAAAGGTCTGCGCATCATACTGACGCGCCTCGCGCAGAATCTCGCGGAAGATTTCATAACACACGGTTTCGGCTGTGCGCAGGGAACCGCGGCCATTGCAGGTTGGACAGGTCTCACAGAGTACGTGTTCCAGTGATTCGCGTGTACGCTTGCGGGTCATCTCGACCAGGCCGAGGCCCGACACCTGGCTGATGTGACACTTGGCGTGATCGCGTTCGAGTGCCTTCTCCAGCGCACGCAGGACCTGGCGCTTGTGCTCCTCATCCTGCATGTCGATAAAGTCGAGGATAATGATGCCACCGAGGTTGCGCAGACGCACCTGCCGGGCAATCGCCTGGGCCGCCTCGAGATTGGTCTTGAAGATGGTCTCTTCGAGATTACGGTGGCCGACAAAGGCACCGGTGTTGACATCAATGGTGGTCAAGGCCTCGGTCTGATCGATAATCAGGTAACCGCCCGATTTGAGCTGGGCTTTTTTTTCCAGGGCCTTGTGAATTTCATCTTCAACCGAGTACAGATCAAAGATCGGGCGTTCCCCCGGATAGTATTCAATGCGCCTGGAGACCTCGGGGATAAACTTGCGCGCAAACCTGGCGGCGCGTTCGAAGGTTTCGCGTGAGTCGATCCGGACCTTTTCAATCTCGGGGCTGACCAGGTCCCGCATCATGCGCATGGCCAGCGGCAGGTCTTCATGGATCACCGACTTGGTCGGTGCAGTGCGCATACGTTCACGAATCGCATCCCACAGGCGATTAAGGAATTTAACATCGGCATCCAGCTCGGCCTCACTGATGCCCTCGGCGGCGGTGCGCAAAATATAACCGCCGGCATATTCCTCGGTGATAATGTTTTCCATATGTTCGCGCAGGCGCGCCCGCTCCTCCTCACCCTCGATCTTTTGCGACACCCCGATATGGGAGGTGCCCGGCATGAAGACCAGGAAACGGGAAGGAATAGAGACCTGCGTGGTCAGGCGCGCGCCCTTGGTGCCGAGCGGGTCCTTGATTACCTGCACACAAATATCCTGACCCTCGTGCACCAGCTCGGTAATATTATCGAGCTTCTCTTCCTCGCCGCTGACGCTCTCGGAGACAATGTCCGAGGCATGCAGGAAGGCCGCACGTTCCAGGCCGATATCGATAAAAGCCGCCTGCATCCCCGGCAAGACACGCGAAACCTTGCCCTTGTAGACATTGCCCACAAGGCCACGCTTGCGCTCGCGCTCGATATAGACCTCTTGCAGAACACCGTTCTCCACCAACGCGACACGGGTCTCGTTGGGGGTCATATTGATTAGAATCTCACTACTCATATTGCCACTACCCGTCCCTGCGGGTATTCCTTATTATTATTACCTTATGCATCATACCACCGTCACCGGCACTTTCAGATGACAGGGATCGCAAATTCCCGCAATAAATCAGCGGCTTCGAATACGGGCAGGCCCATTACCCCGCTATAGCTGCCTTCGAGGTGCTCGATAAACATGGCGCCACGTCCCTGGATGGCATAGGCCCCGGCCTTATCATCCGGCTCGCCGCTCGCAGAATAGGCCCGGCGCTCGGCGGCCGTGGTCTGGCGAAAGCGCACCCGGCTGATGCTCAGACGCATCGCCTCGTGTTCCTCGCCATTGCGTACCCCGATGACTGCCACGGCTGTCATGACCCGGTGTTCGTGGCCCGACAGGCGCGCCAGCATGGCTTCGGCCCCGGCAGGTCCCCCGGGTTTCCCGAGTATCTCGTCACCCAGTACCACGATGGTATCGGCGCCCAGCACCGGTCGATCCTGCGCACTCTGTTGCCAGCCAGCGCGTGCCTTCTCCAGTGCCAGACGCTCAACAAACCGCACGGCGGCCTCGCCAGGCCGACGCTGCTCTGGCACCTCGACCGCAATCACCTCAAATCGGACACCGATTTGCTCCAGCAGTTCGCGCCGGCGCGGTGATTGGGAGGCGAGGTATATGCCGCTGTTATTCATGATTAAACCCTAAAAACATAAATAGACAGGATTTACAGGATGGACAGGATTGGTTCGTGTTCTTTTTAACATCCTGTTAATCCTGTAAATCATGCCTGATTTTCCTGGAAAAGCCTTAAAAACATAAATGGGCAGGATTTACAGGATGGACAGGATTGGTTCGTGCTCTTTTTAACATCCTGTTAATCCTGTCTGATTATTCTTCAGGCCCGGTGGTAAGGATGGTTAGTCAGCAATGACCAGGCACGGTAGAGTTGCTCGGCCAGGACCACCCGCACCAGTGCATGGGGCAGGGTCAGGTTGGAAAGTGACCAGCTCATATCGGCACGCTGCCGGACCTCGGCGGCCAGGCCATCGGCACCGCCGATGAGCAGGGCCACGTCACGGCCGCCCCGGCTCCAGTCGGCCAGCTGCCCGGCGACCTCCATGGTGCTCCAGGCGCGGCCGTGTTCATCAAGGGTGATGACCAGGCAATCCTTGGGTAGTGCATCGAGCATGCGTTTGCCTTCATCGGCAATGGCACGGGCGATGTCGGCGTTCTTGCCGCGCTTGCCGGCCGCGAGCTCGACAAGGTTGAGGCGGTATTCGCCTGGCAGGCGCCGGGCAAAATCCTGGTAGGCTGTATTAACCCAGTCCGGCATGCGCTGACCCACTGCAATAAGGTGAATGCGCATCAGCCCCGGGCAGTATCCCCGGCATCACTTTCCGCGCCCATCTCGGTGGCCCAGAGTTTCTCGAGATTATAGAAATCGCGGACATGCGGCACCATGACATGGACCACGACATCGCCCAGGTCAATCAAGACCCACTCGCCTTCCGTCTCGCCCTCGGTACCAATCGGTAGCACGCCATGCTCCTTGGCCTTGACCACGACGTTGTTCGCCAGCGCCCTGGTTTGACGGCTCGAGGTACCACTGGCAACCACCATGATATCGGTGACGCTGCTCTTGTCCCGCACATCGATGACATGGATATCCTGTGCCTTCACATCTTCCAGGGCATCGACGACGATCTTGCATAACGCCTCTGCATCCAGGTTTACTGTTGTATTCATTGATAAAGTCCGTGTTGCTGAATATATTCCCAGACCGGGTCCGGGAGTAGGTAACGTGCACTTTTGCCGGCGGCAACAAGGGCACGTATTCGTGTCGCTGAAATCTCAAGGCGGCTCGCCTCGAACAGGTAAATCTTGCCGGCCGTTTCGTTGCCCAGCTCGCTCACCTGCTGACAGTGACGTTGTTCATATTCCCGCCGCAGGTCGGCATCCTGGAACTGTAATTCACTGCCCGGCCGCTGCACGACCAGGACATGGGCCAGGCTAAAAATTTGCTGCCAGTCTTTCCAGCTGGCGAAGTCGATAAAGGCATCCATGCCCACGATGAGGCAGAGCGAGGCGTCGGGGTAGTCCGCGCGCAAGTCGTGCAGGGTATCGACGGTAAAGGAGCGCCCGGCACGCCGTAGTTCACGGCCATCGGCGACCAGCCCCGGTTCACCAGCAATCGCCGCCTCGAGCATGGCCAGGCGATGCGCGCCGCTGACGTGAGGCGCCTCGCGTAACGGTGATTGCTGACACGGCAGCAGGCGCACCTGCTGCAAGTCGAGCATTTGCAGGGCATCGAGCGCAATCCGCAAATGCCCGCAATGCACCGGGTCGAAGGTTCCGCCAAGAATGCCTGTCGGTTTCATAACCTGCCGGGAAGGGCCAACCGCGCCGGGCCTTGTTGCCTATGTGCGAATATGGCCGTCACCGATAACGATGTATTTCTGCGAAGTAAGGCCTTCCAGCCCGACCGGGCCACGGGCGTGGATCTTGTCGGTACTGATACCGATCTCCGCACCGAGGCCGTATTCAAAGCCATCGGCAAAACGGGTCGAGGCGTTGACCATCACCGAGCTTGAATCGACCTCGGCGGTGAAACGACGCGCCCGCGAGAGGTCTTCGGTCAGGATCGACTCGGTATGCTGCGAGCTATGCGCATGAATATGTTCAATCGCCGCATCCAGATCAGGTACCACGCGAATCGACAGGATCGGCGCAAGGTATTCCTCGTCCCAGTCCGCCTCGGTCGCCGCCCGGGCATCGGTCAGGATCGCGCAGGTCTTTTCACAGCCGCGCAACTCGACCCCGGCCCCGGCATACTTCGCGGCCAGTGGTGGCAGGATGGCCGCGGCAATGCCCTCGGCAACCAGCAAGGTCTCCATCGTATTACAGGTCCCGTAACGCTGGGTCTTGGCATTAAAGGCCACGGCTATGGCCTTGTCGAAGTCGGCCTTGTCATCGATATAGACATGGCAAACGCCATGCAGGTGCTTGATGACCGGCACGCGCGCCTCTTCCGAGACCCTTGCTATCAGGCCCTTGCCACCGCGCGGCACGATAACATCGACATAATCGCGCATGCGGATAAGTTCGCCCACTGCGGCGCGGTCGGTGATCTCGATCACCTGCACGGCATCCTGCGGCAGACCGGCAACATCCAGACCCTGGCGCACGCAGGCGGCAATCGCCTGGTTCGAATGCAGGGCCTCGGAGCCACCGCGCAGGATAGCGGCATTGCCGGACTTCAGGCACAGGCCGGCGGCATCGGCGGTCACGTTCGGGCGTGACTCATAGATGATACCGATCACACCGAGCGGCACGCGCATCTTGCCGACCTCGATGCCGCTGGGCCGGTAGTTCATGTCCTTGATCTCGCCGACCGGGTCCGGCAGACCGGCGATCTGGCGCAGGCCCTCGGCCATGCCGTCGACACGCTCGTCATTCAGCTCAAGACGATCCAGCAAGGCGGCATCGAGACCCTGTTCGCGACCGGCCGCCATATCGCGCCGGTTCGCCTCAAGCAGGGCTGCACGGCCGGCGATGATCGCATCGGCAATCGCCTCCAGGGCAGTGTTCTTTTCTGCCGTGGTGGCACGCGCGATCGCGCGCGAGGCGGCGCGGGCGCGCACGCCGATGTCCTGCATATAGGCGACGACATCGATATCTTGTTCTTTCATATTGGTTGGCATCATTATCACACGTTAAGTATTGGTTGCCGGCGGTCGATCAGCCGCGGGCCCGGGCCACACTGCGCTGCAGGCCGGTCGCCACGGGCAGGCCGGCGAGAGCGAGACACAATTGTAACAATTCATCCCGTACATTGCCTGCCAGCTGGCCCTTGATAACCCGGTCGATACGCGCCGCGACCAGTACCAGGCCCTGCCAGCGGCGCGGGCCACTACGTTGCAGGGCTTTTTTAATCAACGGCTTGCGCTTTTGCCAGACCCGGTAGCGGGTCATGACCTGGTCCACGGCCGCATCCGACGGCCGGCCGCCAGCGGTGGCGCATTCGGCCGCCATGCCGGCCAGGCTGCGCAATTCGCGACCGAGTACCCACAAGAGCAGCACCGGCTCGATGCCCTCTTCCTGCAGGCGATTGAACATGCGCTGCGTGTGCGTCGCATCGCCGCTCAAGGCGGTGTCGACCAGCCGGTAGATGTCAAAACGGGCATTATCGACCACGGCCTCGTCAATGTCTTCGAGGGTGATCGGCCCTTCACCGTGCAGGAGTTGCAGCTTGTCGATCTCCTGGGCGGCGGCAAGCAGGTTGCCTTCGACACGCTGCGCCAGCAATTCAACGGCGGCAACATCGGGTTGCAGGCCGCGTTCGCGCATACGCGCGCCAACCCAACCGGGCAGGCGTGCCGCTTCCAGTGGCCATATGGTCAGGCTGGCACCGGCGGCCTCGAGGGTCTTGAACCACTTCGCCCGCGGGATCGCGGCCTCGAGCTTGCCGGTGATAATCAGTAACAGGGTATCCTCGGGTGGCCGTTCGACCCAGTTCAGCAGTGCCTTACGCCCGGCATCCCCTGGCTTGCCGGTCGGTATACGCAGCTCAATGATGCGCTTTTCTGCGAACAGGGAGAGTGTATCACCGGCATCGTTGAGGGCTGACCAGTCAAAACTGCGGTCAACGTGCATGACCTCGCGCTCACTGTAGCCCCGGGCACGCGCCGCGTGGCGGATGGCATCGGCGGCCTCCTGCACGAGCAGGGTTTCATCTCCGCTCAGGATATAGAGGGGGGCGAGGTCAGCCTGTAGATGCGACTCGAGTTGTGTGGCGTTAAGCTTCAAGCCCCGTTAGCCGCGGGCCTGCAGACGACGCAGGATCTGACCCACCAGGTCGTCGACCATATCCTCGCGTAGCTGGGCTTCCTGGTTGTCCGTGCCGAGGACGTTGTTCTGGTCGAACACATAATCGCGCAACTGCCGTAGCGGCTGGGCCGCTAACAGGGTGTTTCCCTGGCGGTCGCGTACCGACATCATGACGCTGTAATGCAGCTCATACTCGGCGGTCTTGCCGGAGACGGCGGAGACAGATAGCAGACGCCGCTCATAGTTGATCTGCTTCAGCTCGAGGATGACACTGGCGGCAGTCGGTTCGACGACCTCGATACCATTACCCTGCAGGCGACGTTTCAGCTTCAGGCCCAACTCGGAATACGGCGATACGCCCTCGATGGCCATGCGCTGGTAAGAGGCCGGCAGATCGACAGCATCACGCAGGTGAAAACCGCAGCCACTCAACAGGCTGGCGAACAAAAAAAGAATAGTCAGGCGTAATGCAGTCATAGGTCCCCCGTATCGGTAAAATTTATCATGCCACAACGATATTCACCAGCTTGCCGGGCACAACAATCACCTTGCGCACAGTCTTGCCTTCCATATTGCGTTGGACATTCTCCTCGCCCAGCGCCGCGGCCTCGATAGTCTCGCGGCTGGCGTCGGCGGCCACGGTGATGCGACCGCGCAGCTTGCCGTTGACCTGCACGACGATCTCGAGCGTGTTCTTGACCAGGGCGCTGGCATCGGCGCTCGGCCAGCTGGCCGTGAGGATCGGCGTGCTGTTACCGCGCATCTGCCATAAGGCATGCGTGATGTGCGGCACGATCGGCGCCAGTACTCGCAGCACCCTGTCGATGCCCTCGGCATAGACCGCATCACGACCCGCCGCGGCCGGTTGTTTCTCGACCTCACTGAGTATGTTCAGCATCTTCATGCAGGCGGCAACCACGGTGTTGAACTGGTAGCGCTCGACATCGCGGTTGATCTGCTCGAGCTGGCTGTGCAGTTCGCCGCGCTGCGCTTTCAGATCAGCGTCGAGACCCGACCAGTCGAAACCCGTGGCCAGCGCCGGGGCCGACTGCGCCAGTTTCCACAGGCGCTTGAGGAACCGCGAGGCGCCCTCGACGGCATCGTCATTCCATTCCAGCGACTGTTCGGGCGGCGCGGCAAACATGGTAAACAGACGTACCGTGTCGGCACCGTACTTGCTGATCAGGTCCTGCGGGTCGACCGTGTTGCCCTTCGACTTCGACATCTTGGTGCCGTCCTTCAGCACCATGCCCTGGGTGAGCAGGTTCTTGAATGGCTCGTCCTTGTCAACCAGGCCGATGTCCCGCATTAACTTCTGGTAAAAACGCGCATACAGCAGGTGCAGGATGGCGTGCTCGATACCCCCGATATACTGGTCGACCGGCAGCCAGTAGTTGGCGCGCTCGTCGAGCATGGCCTCGTCGTTATCGGTGCACGTGTAACGGGCGTAGTACCAGGACGACTCCATAAAGGTATCGAAGGTATCCGTCTCGCGCTCGGCCTTGCCGCCGCACTTTGGACAGGTGGTCTCGTAGAACTCGGGCATCTTCTTGAGAGGCGAACCGACCCCGTCGAACTCGATGTCGGTCGGCAGCTCGACCGGCAGCTGGTCTTCCGGCACGGTGACCTCGCCACAAGTCGGGCAGTTGATCATCGGGATCGGCGCACCCCAGTACCGCTGGCGGGATACCCCCCAGTCGCGCAGGCGGAAGTTGACGCGCTTGCTGCCCTTGCCCTTCTTTTCCAGATAAACCGCTAATGCATCAAAGGCTTCCTGCGAACTTAGGCCTGTAAATTCATCAGAATCAATCAATACACCTGGTTTAGAAAAAACATCATCCCATTCGAGCCAGATATGAGGATTTTCTCCTTCAACCTGCCTACAGGGTGCTTCCTTCATTTTTGCATTACCTACGCCTTCAGAAAACACTGAAGCTTTAACTTTCGATAGATCCCAACTTGAAGGAATAATTACTGGTTTAATTGCCAAACCGTATTTGTGGGCAAACTCGAAGTCGCGCTGGTCATGCGCCGGCACAGCCATGACCGCGCCCTCACCGTAACCCATGAGCACGAAATTGGCCGCGAACACTGGCACCTCGTCACCCGTGATCGGGTGCCTGGCCTTCAGACCGGTATCGACGCCCTTCTTCTCCATAGTCTCCATGGCGGCCTCGGAGGTCTCCATGACCTTGCACTCGTCGATAAAGGCGGCCAGGGCAGGATTATCACTGGCGGCCTTGGCGGCCAGCGGGTGTTCCGGGGCCACGGCAACATAGGTCACGCCCATGAGCGTGTCGGGGCGGGTAGTAAAGACCTTCAGCGGCTCGCCCTCAACCTCGAAGGCGACTTCCACGCCCTCGGAGCGGCCGATCCAGTTGCGTTGCATGGCGCGGACCTGCTCCGGCCAACCCTCGAGATTATCGAGTTCCTGCAACAACTCGTCGGCATATGCCGTGATCTTCATGAAATACTGGGGTATCTCCTTGCGCTCGACCGGCGTGTCACAGCGCCAGCAGCAACCGTCGATGACCTGCTCGTTGGCGAGCACGGTCAGGTCATTCGGGCACCAGTTCACCGGCGCGGTCTTCTTGTAGATCAGGCCCTTGTTGAAGAGCTTCGTGAACAGCCACTGCTCCCACTTGTAGTATTTCGGGTGGCAGGTGGCGAGCTCGCGCTTCCAGTCATAGCCGAAACCGAGGCGCTGTAACTGGCCACGCATGTAGTCGATATTCTCATAGGTCCACTTCGCCGGCGGCACGTTGTGCTTGATCGCGGCGTTCTCGGCCGGCAGGCCGAAGGCATCCCAGCCCATCGGCTGCAGGACATTCTTGCCAAGCATGCGCTGATAACGGCTGATCACATCGCCGATGGTGTAGTTACGGACGTGGCCCATGTGCAGACGCCCGCTCGGGTAGGGAAACATGGACAGGCAATAGAACTTCTCGCGGCCCTCATCTTCGACGGCGCGAAAACTATCGTGCGCCTGCCAGTACTCACGGGCCGCTTCTTCAATCTTTTCAGGGTGATACTGTGCCTTGTCCATTATTCTTACTTGCCGCTGGTGAAAGGGCGTAAGGATACCGCAGCGCGCGCAGGCCCCACAACATTATCTGGGGTTATTCAACCAGGCCCGGCAACGGTAAGACTGGTCAGCTCCCGCCGGATAGGGCATGCTCATCATATAAAACCCAAGTTGTCGGAGAAAAGCCATGCCAGAAAATACGCCACTGAACCAGAAATTTGTCGATGCCTACAACAAGATGCTCGAGCGCCTGCACGTGGCGATGGATGAAGTCGGCCATCATGCCCGCCCCGATTTCCGGGAACAACTCCGGCAAGCCGCCGAAAAGGCCTCCGAACTGGGCGAGCTCGGTCGCGAAGAGGCCCACGAGATCGCCGGCTACCTGCAACGCGACATCCACGATGCCGCGCAATGGCTGGCCGAGAACGGCGATGAACTGAAATTCTGGCTGCGCTTCGATATCGAGCTGGTCGAGTCACGCCTGTTTAATGCCATGAACTCGGTGGCCGACAAGACCCGCCTCGAACTGAAAAAACTCGAGGAGCAGGCCGGCCTGACCGGTGAGTGGAAGACCGGCGAGATCAGCGGCATTGGTACACTGGTGTGTAAAAACTGTGGCGAACTGCTGCACTTCCACACCAGCGGCCACATCCCGCCCTGCCCGAAGTGCCATGGCACCGCCTTCAAGCGTGCCAGTCATTCAGCGGATTGAAAAAACCATAGACAGGATTGAGAGGATGAACGAGATTGGTTCTTGCCACTTTTAACATCCTGTCAATCCTGTCTAATTGCCTGTCACGTAAAATCAAAAAAACCGGACAGGGTCGACGGCACCGGTCATTGCCCATATTTGAGCACGCCCATTCAATACGAGTTTTTCCAAAAAAATGCCGGGCTCGAGGCCCGGCATTTTTAATCCAGCAGATAACAAGTCTCAGGAATTGCGTCTCTTGAAATCGCCAATCAGGGCGTCCGGCTTCTTTTTCTTATTCGACTTGTTCAGCACGAAGACGACCGTCTCGCCCTTCGGCCCGCCGCCGATCTCGGTGAACATAAAGTTCGGGTGCCCGAAATCACGTACCGTCTGCATGTCTTCAAAGCTGTTGAATACATAGATGCGACCATGCTTGTGCATTTCTGCATAAAAGTAATCGGCCTTGATCTTGCCGTCATACAAATCAATCGCCGGAATATCCTTCTTCATCTTTTTGTCTTTTTTGGTCAAACCAAACACCATTGTCTCACCATGCGGACCCGCGCCGATTCGGGTCAGGCGGAATGAGGTCTCGCCAAGCGACATAAATTCATTGAAAACACTCTTGTCGTAGAAAACATGAATACGACCATCATGGTGTACTTCATAAATAGTGAGATCAGCCCGGCCAAGCGGCTGCTTGACCGTTTTTGTTGACTCGGCGTGTGTTTCCACAGGCACGGCGCACCCCGCCATAACCCCGGCCCACAACAGAACAAAAACAAAACCTGTGATATGTCGCATGGTAGTCCCCATCATCATTTTAAATAAACAGGTTGCAATGTAATAAAATCATGTGAAATTTCAATGACAGGAAAATGACAAAATAAAGTCAGTAAAAAAACCGGACAACCCGAATAATCAGGCCGGCATGATAAGGCGGCGGGCTAACTGCGCCAGGTTGAGGGGGCGATATATTATCCTTCGGTCTCACGGTACATCAGCTGCATACCGTTGAGGAAGTTACGCAGAATCTGGTCCTGGCAGGTGCGGTAATTTTTATGCCCCGGCTTGCGGAAAAACGCGCTTAGTTCATGTTTGCTTATCTGTACATCCGCCAGCGCCAGGATCTCAATGACATCCTCTGCCTGCAGGTCCAGGGCAATTTTTAATTTTCGAAAGATAATGTTGTTGCTCAGGCGCTGCTCCGGCTCGGGCTGCATACCTTCTTTTTTGCCGCGTCTCTCGATGATCAGGCCATTGAGGAAACTTGCCAGCTCGACATCACTACAGGCCTGGAATGCCGGGTCATCGTCTTTCTTCAGCCAGGTGCCGACCTGCTCACGCGTCACCGCCAGCCCGGCCAGGGCAAAGATCTCCACCATCTTCACATCGCTATAATCGAAGGTATAGCGGATACGCCGCAAGACATCGTTATTGGTCACAAATATTTCCTGTTTTCAGGATTCCGCGACAACATACTCGTTAACGAGTGGATCATCGCCTGGTTCCTGTTAATCCGGCCAGCAAGGTTTTCTAGTAGGTTTCCCACTGCTCGACTTCAATGCTCTTGATGTCGTTGAACAGGACCTCGAAGGCAAAGTCGCCGCCGCGCAGGTTGCGTTCCAGCACGAGGCGGTCGTATTTTACTTCCTTGAGCTTGCCCTGCTTCTCGACGCCGCTCATGCTGATGACGCGCACGTTTTCACCTATATACTGGCGGGCCTGCGAGACGCGAATACTGTTGTAGACCTTGATGCGCTGTGTCGCGGGGGGCGCGGCCTGTTGCTCGGCCTGCCTGGCGCGCTCGTTCATTTTCCCGGTCAGGGTATTGATTTGATCTTCTGCCGGCTGCGGTTGCTCGGCGCCGGGTAGTTGTTCCGCCTCGGTACCGAACATTTCCGCCATGCGCTGCTGGATACGTTGCTGGGCTTCCTGTTCTGTTATCTGGCCGGAGCGTACCTGGCTGTTAAGCTCCATGACCCCGGCCTCGGTAAACATGGTGGAAAGGACATTGAAGAAGAACACCGCGTAAACGATGGAAGCAATGACATAGGTGAGGAACGGTTTTTTCGCCTTGTCCCAGTGCATGATACCGAACACGATGATGACCAACGGCACAAAGAGACTGCCAAGACCCCACAGGATATTTTCCTTGAAGGCTATCACCAGGGTCCAGATAAAACTGACCAGCGTCACGATACTCAGCAGCAACATCAGACCAAGCATGCCGGCTGATAACCCCATTTCTTCTGGCGTCATACCCCACCCTCTTGTTTAAATATTATTCTCATGAATTGATGCATACAGCTTATGCCACCGGCATAATATTGCAATATGCCTCGTCAGAAAAATTCATGGGTAGTTTTCGGGGCAGGTAGCGCTCCAAGCGCGTGATATAAGGCGATTTC
>NZ_JAVVES010000035.1:0-26716 GCF_032250955.1 Sulfuriflexus sp.
TCAAGGGGTTTCCTGCGTAAGTCAGACTGGACATTGCGCAAAGACGCGGAAGTCTCGGAGTAATAATCTTGGGTTTGGAGGGTGCTGGCGAGTGCTTACGAGGCGTTACCCAGGTAGGCCCTGTCAGCGGTTTTGCCGCGGTGGATGTTTTGCAGCTCGGTGGCGGTATCTTCACGTCCGGCGAGGCACTGGCTTAACAATTCTTCATCGATGGCCTGTAACTGCTGGATACGTTCTACCTGAAGAAGGTCGGGGATGTCGCTGTTCTTGCCGGCGAAGTACTGCTTTAACAATGTCTGCCGTTCGATATCTTTTTCGGCGAGGCTTAACCAGTCTTCGTTGCGGGCCAGTTCAAGCATGCTCTCACTGGCATTCAACAAGGCCTGCCAGGGTGTGTATAAGGGTATGACCTCAGGCACCTTTCTGTGCCACCTTTGATTTTGCCTCTTCGATTTGCACGACTTCCTGTGCAATGCCGTCCCAGCCGGCCTTGACATCACGCATCAGTCCCGTTACTTCATCAAGAATAGCCGTGTCATTGTTGAGATTCGCTTCCAGCAGGCGGTGTGACATGTAGTCATAGAGTGCATCGAGGTTATGCACCAGCTCCGCATCGATGGACCTGTCGAGGCTGACGCGCAAGCCGTCGAGGATACTGATGGCCCAGCTGATAGACTCGCCCTTCTTGCCCACTTCACCACGGGTCATGAAGCCCTTTGCCGAAGAGACCTTTTCCAGCACGCCTTCCATCAGCATCTGGATCAGGCGATGCGGGCTGGCGCTTT
The DNA here is from genome assembly GCF_032250955.1 of Sulfuriflexus sp. Classification (NCBI taxonomy): domain Bacteria; kingdom Pseudomonadati; phylum Pseudomonadota; class Gammaproteobacteria; order Chromatiales; family Granulosicoccaceae; genus Sulfuriflexus; species Sulfuriflexus sp. The sequence goes on from NZ_JAVVES010000035.1 coordinate 786, forward strand.
CAATACCGCTTTGTACGCCGACCTTTTTGTATTGATCAAGAGCACTTTGCATGGCTGCCATATTCATAGTTCACACCTTTTAAATCAGTTTGCAGTAAATGCCTTGTTGCAATTCACTTATATTTTCTTTATCGACCACGACTACACAAACTCAAGCGGGTTTTATAAAAAACGTTAATCTTTTTTTTGCATCCTTAACGGTTTCCTGAGCCACCGATCGTCGGTAGCGAGTCCAGCTGTTGTTGCAGGAAATTACCCGTGTTCGACAACTGTGCGATCAGCGCATCCAGCGCGCCGAACTGGCTACGCAGCCGTGTTTCAATGGCCTGCAGGCGCCGCCCCAGAGTTTCGCGTTCGTCGGCAATATTCTCGAGGCGGTTCTCCAGCGAGGCTGTTGTCGATTTGAAAAAACCGTCCGAGGCCAGCAGGGAGCCCAGATAACTGTCCAGTTGCTCGGCATAGCCGCGCTTGAAATCAATCGCGCCCCGCTCGCCAACGCTGCCGCCGGTGATCTCCACCATCAGGCCGGCGGCATCTCCCGCACCGGTCAGCAACCGGCCATTGCCGGTGGCGGCGACACCGCCAATAGTGCCGGCAACATCAATTCCATCCGTACTCGTTGCCGCGCCACCCACCAGGTCGGTTTTGCCATTGCCACCAGTGATCTCGACCCTGGAAGAAGACCCGTAGGACTGCGACAGCAGGCTCAGGACGCCGCCTGACTCCGTCACATCAATACGAATCCCGGCATTGCTGAACTCGCTCAGCGCATTGACCTTGCTCTTCAACTCGGTGGCAAGTTCCGTCACGGTATAGCTACCGGCCGCCAGGGTCACCGAGGCGGTGACGCCATCAATGTTCAGGGTGAGGGCGTCATTACTGCCCTCGACAATGGTCAGGTTGGCCGCCGCCGACCCGACCAGCTCACCGCGCGTGGCGAGGCTGGTGATGTTGACCGCATAGTTGCCGACCACGGTATCATCGGTCGAGGAGACAAAGTCTGTGTGCGTATCGGCCGTCTCGCCAAAGGCCGTAAACAGACTGATAAACTTGTCAAAGTTCTGGTCCAGCTGCTCGTCCAGCGTAGCGTCGTTAATGACCAGCCGGCCGTTGTTCGGGTCGGTGGTAATTCCTGCCTCGGCAAGAATGGTGAACTCATCACCGAGCGTGCCCACCGGGTTGCCTATGATGCGCTGGATATTCGAGGTGATACTGCGCGTGACGCCGTCACCGTTGAGTTCACCGGCCACGCGGGTTTCCGGGTTATAGGCGGTTAACTGGTTGACGGTGCCAAAGAAGGCATTATAGGAAGCCACAAACTGGGTCACGGCGGACTTGACCCTGGCCTTGTCGGTCGTGGTGTTCAATGTGGCACTGCCCACTGATTTGAGATTGATGCTCACGCCGTCAATCGCCTCGGTCACGGTATTGCTGCTACTGCTGATCGCAATCCCGTTCAGGGTCAGAGTCGCGTCACTGGCGGCGGCATTCTGTTCGAGGTGGGTGGCGGTGCCGTTGAAGGCCAGCAGGGACAGTCCGGCGGCATCGTCGTTGTTGCCGTCGTCGTCGCTGACAGAAATCTGCAGGCTGTTGTCGGCGCCGGTATCATCCGAGCTTACGGCCAGGCGGTAATGGCTGCCGTCATAGATAAGCGAGGCCGAGACACCGATATCGGCGTCATTGATCGCATCACGCACCCCTTCCAGGCTGCTGTCGGTGATGGTCACCGTCGCCGCGGCCTTTTCCGTACTTGCGACAAAGCCGCTGTAGGTATCGGTGCCGGCATCATAGCTCGTGGTGCCGAACTTGAAGGTCAGGCTGCCGGTACTCAGGGTGTCGGTAACATCAGTAAACTGCGCCCTGGCAAGGGTCGGGTCGGTGGATAGCTTGTGGTTCTCGGCCAGGCCGGTAACGTTCACGTCATAGCCAGCTTTGCTGATCTTGCCACTGCTGGTGGCGGTAAAGATATCGCTGTCGCTGCTCGTGGTCGAGTAGGCGCGAAAGGTGGAAAAATTCTTCAGATTCCCGAGGGAAGAAGACAGGGAAGACAGCGCGCTTTTCATCTGCCCATAGGCAGACAGGCGCAGCTGCAAATCGGACTGGCGGCGATCCAGCCTCGCGGTGGGTGCCTCGGCCTCGGCTGCGACCAACTGCGTCACCAGGCTGTTAATGTCCAGCCCTGAACCAATACCTGCGGAAGTTATTGTTGCCATCGTATCCTCGATCGAGTCGTGATACCCGGTATCTATGCAGAATTAATGCCAGAATCAGGCGCGGGCTGAAAAAATCAGACCTTCAAGCTGCGAGCGTGTTTCTTCACTCGCTGCCTTGAGGCGGTGCGCCAACTCCAGTGCCTCCTTGGAGGGAAATTCACGAATGGTCTCTTCCGTATCCGCATCAATCACGGTAACCACGGAACGACCTAATGGTAAGGCCTCATCAACACGGAACTGCAGCTCCCGGTTCACCGTCTGCACATAGGCATTGATATCACTGACGGCCTGTTCGAGTTCTGCCCTGCTCGTGCTGGCTGCGGCTTCGCTATTCTCTACCTGTAAATCCGTGCCGGTAGCAGCCTGCTTGTCAGTGGCAACACCTTGCCGTTTACTGACATCGTCAACCACACGGGGGACGGCCACGCTGGCCCGTTCAACGGGTCTGCTTATGTTCTGTACTACGGATGTGATTTGACTGTTGATCTCGTTAGCCATAACCACTTACCTCTCTACTGGAAAATGCACCCGGACCAGTGTCCGGGTGCGATTCTTCACTTACCCTGTTACTGCAGGAGACTCAGCGCCAACTGTGGCAAGGCATTGGCCTGCGACAGAATCGACACACCTGCCTGCTGCAGAATCTGGTTCCGGGTCAGGGCAGCCGTTTCCTGGGCAAAGTCGGCATCACGAATACGTGAACGCGCCGCACTCAGGTTCTCAACCGAAGTGGAGAGACTGGAGACTACTGACTCGAAACGGTTCTGGATGGCACCGAGTGACGCCCGGCTGCTGTTGATGGCCGTCAGGGCGGCATCGGCCGAGGTCAGGGCGGCATTGGCACCGGCTACAGTCGAGATATCGGTATTGGTTATCGTGGTACCTGTTAAGGCAGCCGCCTGAGTACCTGCCCCCAGACCGGCATTAGCAGGAGCTGCACCCGCAATGACGATGTCAGATGACGAAGTCAGGGTCAGGGCACCGTAGGCCTCGGCTGAACCGGTCGCTGTACCCGTACCCAGGTTGGCAAAACCGTCGCCGGTCAGGGCAGGCGTACCACCGGTACCAATAGTACGGGTCTCGGTCAGGTTCAGGTTGCTGCCATCGGCCTTGGTGAAGGTCAGGTCACCACCAGCGGCGGTACCGGTGAAGCTGACACCGGCGGCTGTCAGGGCATCCGTAACCGAGGTGAGGGCCAGCGCATTATCGACATCGGCAGCCGCTACGGTACTACCCGTCGCACCAATATCTGTAACATTAATAACAGACACACCTTCAACCGTCAGGTCATAAGCACCATCATCATTTGTTGCAGCATCAGAAACAGCAGCAAAAGCACCTACCGCAAACGAAGAAGACCCAACTGCAACCGTGACCGCTGAATCAGCGGCGGTAATAGCGGCAGCAATATCAGCGGACAAGGAACCTGCCGCACCCGGGTTGGCCACGGCGCCGACATCAGTACCGTTAACCAGCAGGTCACCGGCACTCAGGCCTGTTGCTGATAATGTGGCTGCGCCTATGTCCGTGGCAACATTTGCCTGGCCGAGTGCATCGGTGCGGGCACTACCGATAGAAGTGATGTTTACTGTTTCACCGGCGTTCGCACCGACCTGGAACTGCTGGCTGGAGAAGTTGCCGTCGAGCAGCTTGACGCCGTTAAAGGCACTGGTGGAAGCCACACGGTCAATTTCAGAAATCAGCTGGGAGGCTTCCAGTTGCAGGGCGGCACGGTCAGAGCTAGAGTTCGTGGCGTTGGCAGACTGCACGGCCAGCTCACGAATACGCTGCAGGTTGTTGGTGATCTGCGCCAGGTCGCCTTCCGCGGTCTGGGCCAGGGAGATACCGTCGTTGGAGTTACGCACCGCCTGGTTGATACCGCGGATCTGCGTGGTAAAACGCTCGGAAATCGCGAGGCCGGCAGCATCGTCCTTGGCCGAGTTGATACGCAGACCGGATGACAGTCGTTGCAGGGAAACTCCCAGATCAGACTGGGACTTGTTCAGGTTGCGCTGTGAGTTCAGGGACGCAATATTGGTATTAATAATCTGTGGCATGGTAATGCTCCTATACCCTTCCGTACCGTTCCTCTATATAGGCAGGTACCCGCAGGGTTCAAGGTTTGTCTTTGACGGATATACCTTCCCTTGTGGGTGGGTATTTACCGCCTCCACACTCTTTATCGGTGCCTGGCGGGAAAACTTTAACCCGGGGAGCAAAATATTCCCCGGGGGCTAGTTTTTTATTTACGCCAAATCAAGCAGTTAGAATCGAGGCCGAAAATGCCCTTCTCGTTCGGCCAGAAAAATAGCCCCTTGATTATAGAAAGTTCCGCGTCGGATTAGTTTTTTACCGCCAAGGCCGCGAAGTCACGCAAAGTAAACCCACTTCGCGCCCTTGGCGTGCTTTGCGGTTTAAGATGTTAGGTTCAGGGGGAATTGCTGATCATCATCAATGCAGTTTGCCGGATTAGTGCGAATGCACGTAATCCGACGCGGAACCCGAACATGGGCTAATGGCTTTAACCGAAGTACTCACATGAAGATGGGTGTCGGATTACGCGCATCCGCGCTAATCCGTATCTACAGAAAACAAGCATGACCCAAAAGAATGATATTTGCAGTGAAATACAAAATATTTCCTGAGCAAAATGAAATTCAGATTTTACTTTGCGATCTCTGCGTCTTTGCGCCCTTTGCGTCCCTTACTCCCGAGTAGAACCGGGCATATATCCCTTATAAGAAATTAAACAGGCTCAATCCCTGGATGCGCAGGAAGGATTGCTGCGCGGCTTGCAGGCTGGTGCTTTGCTGTTCGAGCTGGCTGATGGCCTCGGCATAATCGAGGTCCTGGATGTTTGAGAGTGTCTCGCGCACCTGCAGGATTGAGGACTCATTCAGATTGTTCTGATCATCAATGGAGTTGAGGCGCGCACCGATCTGCGAGCGAGTGCTGATTATATTATCGAGGTTCCTGTCGAGGTTGTTGAGGACGCGTTCCATTGCCGTATGGAAACCGGCGGAAATATCCGGCTGAGCGAGGCTGCCGTTCGTGGTGGTGCCCTCAAGCCCGGTCAGTGCTCCGGCGGTGGTAGTGGTGTTTTGCGGAATGGCGATCACGAGATCGCTACCATCGTCTTTTTCCAGCACCAGGTCATTGCCAGCAAACGAGCCACTGGCGACAGTGTAACCCGGGTTGGCGGTCAGGAAATTACCCAGTGCGGTATCGAGTTGCCCGGCGGTGACGGTATCCCCTGCCAGCGGCAGGCCGACATTGATCAGATCGATACCGTCAATGGTGACCTGGAAGGTCTCCCCGCCTGCCGACACCGGGGCAGTAAAGTTGCTCAGCGTCGCGCTGGTGGGCACGGCCTGCGTATTTTGCGACGGTGACTCGAGGGCCGTGATCAGGCTCTGCAGGGTCGCAAACAGGTCCTGTTGCGTATTCGGCGTTGTTGAAAATTGATCACCGTTGCTCGGTGTGCCACTGATGGTCAGCTGCTGCCCATTGAAGGCGATGCTGCCACCATCAACATAGGCACCGCTTGTCACAATCGCATCACTGCTGTCGAGCACCACGTAACCATTGGCGTTGTTAAAGACCACGTCATTGGTTGGCGCGGCGCCCGTCAGGGCCGAGCCGAAGAAACCGGTTGCCGTATCCAGTGCGCCATCAGTGGCACCGGTGAGGGTTTCATTGACGGTGATCGGGGTTGCGGTGGGCAGTGTGTTGGCAAGATAGAGCTGCCCTGCATCCAGGTAGGCACTGACGCCGGTGGTGGCGGCCTGGGCATTAATAGCAGTCTCTATCTGTGCCTGCGTGCGGGCATCGCCTTCACCGAGCGTGTCGATGAGGGTACCGTTTATCCGCAGTTCATACTGCAGCGTATCATCCGTGCCGACATTGTCGTTGAATACCAGGGCACCACCGGCAACCGCCGTCTGCTCACCGAGCACCACGCTATAGTCATCGGCCACATAGGTTGCCGGATCAGTGATCGTATTCGTGCCCAGTACGCCGTTGCCGGTATTGAAGGCATGCGCGCGGGTAATGAACTCGCCGTTACCGCTGCCGATCATGCCAAAGACCTCCGCGCCGGAATCGCCGGTGGCGATTTGTCGTGACGGGCCGATTTGCAGGAAGCGCTGCCCTTCATCGCCGTTATAGACGACCGTGCCATCGGGATTGACGGTGAAGGCCTCGGTCAATGACTGGTAGCCGGCGAACAGGTATTCGTTGTTTGCATCGCGCGTGTTGCCCAGCGAGACCAGCTCGTCGAGGCGTTGGCGTATCTCGGCCGCCAACAGCGGTCGCGACTCATTATCGAGGACGTCATTGTTGCCCTGCAGGGTCAGCAGGCGAACACGCTGAATGAGGTCCGTCGCACTCGTGAGGGTGGATTCTTCCAGGCGCAGGCGGGCCTCGGCAATGTCGGCGTTCTTGCCGTATTGCGTGGTTGACGAGGCGGACTCTGACAGGTTCAGGGCGCGCGCGGCCCCGGCAGGGTCATCTGCTGGTGTCAGGATCTTGCGCCCCGCGGCAATCTGTAACTGGATCTTGCTCAGCGTGGACTGCTGGCCGAGTATCGAGTTAATCGCGGTTGCATGTAATTGTGCACTTGAAATTCGCATGGTATGCCGTCCTTACCTGAGTGCTGCAAGCACTTCATCAAACAAGCTGTTCGAGACACTGATCACCTGCGCGGCTGCCTGGTAGGCCTGTTGCAGCTGCATCAAGCGGGCCGCCTCTTCATCCAGGTTCACACCTGAAACCGACTGGCGCTCGGCCTCGGTTTGTTGCAATAACACCCCTTGCGCCTCTTCGGTTATCTGCGCCTGCCGCGTGCGCGTGCCGACATCCGCCACCAGCTCACCGAAGGCACTCTGGAAGGTATTGTTGCCGCGCACGGTCACAGTACTTTGTAGTTTGGCCAACGACAAACCGTTGCGGTTGTCGCCGATACCGTTCGTGTTATTGGTGATCGTAAACGAGTCACCGCTTGTCGGGGTGCCGGAAATATTGAAACTGATACCGTCGAACGGGGCCCCCAGTGTGAACTGCTTGCCGTTCTGTTCCGTGGCCGGGTCATAGGCCAGCGTGCCACCAGGGCCACCGGACACGAAGAAGCCGGGCACGCCGGCACCGAGGGCATCGGGGTCAAAGACCAGGCTGATATCACCGGCCAATGGATAGGTCGTCGCATCCGTAACCGCCGCCAGCTCCAGCCCGGCATTACCGGCATTGGTGGTGGCGCTGCTGCTCCTGATCGGCGCGGCGTGTGCGATCAGTGCCGGGTCCTTGATGAAGAGATTGATGTCTCTCGCCGCTGATCGGGTCGGTTGTATCAGGAAACTGTCGCCGGCTGCGGCCCCGGCCGCGGCAGTTATCTGGAAACCATCAATAGGTGTCGCGTTCAGCGCCGCCAGCCCACCCGTAAACATAACCTTTTTGTCGTTCAGGCGCGTGACCCGGTAATTGCTGCCGTCATACACCACCTCGTAGTTACTCGTGGTCAGTTGCCCGGCATCAACCAGGGTCGCGGCCAGCGAGCCGGTGCCGGTATTATTACTGCCGGGAACAGGGGCTATCCCGCCGGCGGCAAAAAAATCCGTGCCGCCGTTACCGTTATAGTCAATGCCCAGTTTATGCTGTGAGTTAAACGTTTCCGTCAGGCTGGTGGCAATGCGGCCCAACGCATTCAGGCCGGGGTCAAGCACCTTGTTCCTGAAATCCACCACCGCGCCGATACGCCCGCCCGACAACTGATCGGTTATGTTGACCTGTACCTGGCCCTGCTGGATCACGAGGTCATATCGCTCAGGGTCAAACTTGTTCCTGACCGCCTGAATCTCGTTGACGCCGTCACCGACAACCAGCCCCTGGCCACTGCCGACAAACACACTCAGGGAACCATCATCCTGCTCTACCGTCTCTACGCGGGTCAGTTCGGCAAGCTCCCGCAATATCTGGTCACGTTCATCGAGCAGGTCATTGGGCTGGATGCGACCACCACCCTGGGTACCCAGCACGATGGCGTCATTCACACGGGCGAGCGATGCACCCAGACCGTTGATCTCATTTGCGATGTTGACCAGGTCGCGTTCGGCATTTTCCGCCAGTTCGCGCAGCCGCGTATCGATGCTGTGAAAACGCTGTGTCAGTGCCTCGGCATCACTCAGCAACACCTGCCGGGCCGGTGTCGAGGCCGGGTCATCCACGGAATTCTGCAGGGAGTTAAAGAAACCTTGCAGCGCCGGCGAGAGCCCGGCACTTTCATCCGCGAGCAGGTTATCCACCTGCGAGACCAGACCGAGAAAATGCTCGGTCTGGCTATGGTTCGAGGTGTTGCTCTGCAGGCGATCGACAATGAACTGGTCATAGACACGCGAGACACGATCGACAGTGGTGCCCGTGCCAAAATAACCGGCACCGGTGAACTCCGGTGTCTGGGTGGCAAAACTGACACGCTGGCGACTAAAGCCCTCGGTCGTGGCATTGGAAATATTGTGCCCGACCGTACTCAGCGACCGCTGAAAAGCCAACAGCGCCGAGGTACCGATACCGGTAAGATCAGCCATGGTCTGTTGCCCTCTGTTTTTCTTGCTGCATGTCGTCGATGTTGTTCATCTGGCTATTCCCTGTAACGGACTTTCCGCTCAAATATTTAGTCTGGCCCGTGCCACTTGCAGTGTTTCGCCCTGCATAATGCCCTGAATCTTGCTGGCATAGGCCGGGTCGGTGGCGTAACCACCCTGTTGTAATTGATGCAAATAATTTCCAGCGTCACCCTGGCTCTGCAATGCGCCGCTGTAGCGCGGGCTGTTCTTCAGGAAATGCACATAATCGGCAAAGCCCGCTTCCAGCGAGTCATAGGCGCGGAAACTGGCGCGCTCCTTCTGCACCACACCATCGCGGTACTCGGTGGTCTGAATCGACACGCGCTCGCCATCCCAGCGCTGATCGGCCTTGATGCCGAAGAGGTTGTGACTGGGACGGCCATCAGCCTGGCTCATGGTGTATTTGCCCCAGCCGGTTTCCAGCGCCGCCTGTGAAACCAGTGTTTCTGCATTGATCCCCAGTTCGCGGGCGGCCTTTTCAGCATGCGGCCAGATCGTCGCCACAAACTCCTCCGGGGAGGCAAAGCCCGCCTGCTTCGCAGTCGCCGCCGTAGCCGTTAGCGGTTCAACGCTCCGGTTAACCTGCGGTGCGGTAAAGGCAAACGACTTGAACGGGTTGCCGTCACCCGGCTGACCCGGTGCCTGTCCGCCGAGCTGACGTTCAATCAGTTGCGAGATGCCGAGGCTGCCGGTCGAGGACAGGTTCAGGGCCAGTTGCTGGTCAAACATCTTGCGGTAATTGTCTGATGCCGAGCTGTCAAACAGCGGGTCACCAAAACTCGCCTCGCGCATTTGCTTGAGCATCATGTTCAGGAAGATGGCCTCAAACTGTTTGGCGGCCGCCTTCAATGCCCCTTGCTCGTCGCCACCATTGGCGCGCGCGCGCAGCCCGTTCAGGCTACCGAGATCATTGAATACCGCTGTGGTGTCGGTTGTGTTCATGTTGCCATCCCTTAAATGATGATCAACTCGGCGCTCAGTGAGCCGGCCTGTTTCAGGGCTTCGAGGATAGCCACCAGGTCCCCCGGTGCGGCACCGACCTGGTTGACGGCACGCACGATCTCGTCGAGCGAGACGCCCGGGTCAAACAGGAACATCTTGTTGTCTGCCTCGGTAATGGCAATGTCTGCCTGGGGGACAACCACGGTCTGGCCGGTCTCGGCAAACGGTGCTGGCTGGCTGACAATCGGGTTGGCGCTGATGGTAACCACCAGCGAGCCATGCGAAACCGCGGCAGGCTTAACCCGCACGTTCTGGCCGATAACGACCGTACCGGTACGAGAATTCACAATCACCCTGGCCGCTGCGTCGCCGGTGGTGACTTCAAGGTTTTCCAGTACGGAGACAAAGGCCACGCGCTGCGCGAGAGTCCGCGGGGCATTCACCTGGATTGATGTGCCATCCAGTGCCCTCGCGGTACCCAGGCCCATGGTCTGGTTGATCGCGTGCGCGGTGTGGTTGGCCGTCGTAAAATCGGCGGTGTGCAGGTTCAGGACAATGCCATCACCGTTGCCGAACGGGTTGCCCACCACCCGCTCCACGCTGGCACCGTTCGGGATCCGCCCCGCACTCGGTACGTTCACGGTGACACTGGAACCATCGGCGGCAGCACCAAAGCCACTGACGACGAGATTCCCCTGGGCCACGGCATAGACCTGGCCATCGGCACCTTTCAGCGGGCTCATGAGCAGGCTGCCACCGCGCAGGCTCTTGGCATTACCTATCGAGGATACTGTCACGTCGATGGTCTGCCCCACCTTGGCAAAGGCCGGCAGCTCGGCATGAATCGAGACGGCGGCAATGTTCTTCAACTGCGGGTTGCTGCCGGGCGGCAAGGCTATGCCGTTCTGGGCCAACATGTTTTTCAGGCTTTGCACGGTAAACGGGGTCTGGCTGGTCTGGTCGCCACTGCCGTCGAGGCCGACGACAATGCCGTAACCGACCAGCTGGTTGCTACGCACCCCGGCAACCGAGGCTATGTCCTTGATTCGTTCGGCATTCACACCATTGGCCAGCGCGAGCAGGCCCAGGGCTATCAAACATGAACTCAGCAGATTTTTCATTTTATTCATCCCGTTTCGGGCCGGGCACCGACCCTGCGTTGTCTCTACAGCAGACTTTGCAAGGTCAGTGCCAACTATGGGATTAGAAGGGGAACAGGGCGCTGACAAAGAAGCGGGCCAGCCAACCGATCTTGTTACCGTCGGCCACGGCCCCGGAACCGGTATAGGTGATCTGGGCATCCGCCACCTGGGTTGAAGGCACCGTGTTGTCCGGGCGGATATCCACCGGGCGAACAATGCCGGAGAGCCGGACATACTCATGCCCCTGGTTCAGGCTGGTGACCTTTTCGCCACGCACCACGAGGTAACCGTTTGGCAGGACCTCGGCCACGGTTACGGTGACACTGCCGCTCAGGGTATTGCTCTGGCTGCTGGCGCCATCGCCCTCGAACTCGTTACTCGACTCGAGGCCGAAGCCGAGGTTGTTACCCGTATTACTGGCTAACGGCAGGATGCCTGGCGTATTAAACTGCGGCGAACTGCCGAGCAGGGTCGGGTTGGTCACGCTCGTGTCGGTGCTCTTGCTGACACTGGTCGCGGCCTGCTTGCTCGCATTGGTGCTCTCGACGAGGTTAATCGTCAACAGGTCGCCAACGCGCCGCGCGCGACTGTCTTCAAACAGGCGAACATCATAGCCGGCCTGGTAGATAGAACCATTGCTGCTCTGCACGGGTGGCAGTGCCACCGGCCGAACTGCCGCATAAGCCGGATCGCGCTCCGGCAAACTTTGGCAGGCGGCCAGTGACATGACACACACACACAACAACACAACTCTTGAAATCATATTGGTAACGGTATTCATATTTGCCTCCCGGGCCGGTGCAATACCCTGGCCTTAGAGATTATTGGAAACGTATTGCAGCATCTGGTCGGCGGTCGAGATACTGCGTGAATTCATTTCATAGACACGCTGGGTCTCGATCATGTTGACCAGTTCTTCAACCACGTTGACGTTTGAACTTTCCAGGGAACCCTGTAACAGTGAACCCAGGCCATTCAGGCCGGGGTTACCGGTCTGCGCGGCACCACTGGAACCGGTCTCGGAAAACAGGTTGTCACCGAGAGGCTGCAGGCCGGCGGCGTTGATAAAAGAGGCCAGCTGTATGTTGCCGACCTGGGTTGCCGCCGCCGTTCCGGACTGTTGTACGGAGACTGTGCCGTCGCTACCGATAGTGATACTGGTGGCGTCTTGCGGGATCGTTATGGCCGGCTGGATACTCTCGCCGTTTGCGGTCACCAGCTGCCCGGTTGAGTCCACTTGCAGGGCGCCATTACGGGTATAGGCCTGGGTACCATCGGGACGCAGCACCTGCAGGAAACCGTCACCCTGGATCGCGACATCCAGTGCATTTTCGGTTTGTTGAATGTTCCCCTGCGTGTGGATCTTTTGCGTGGCCACTGTGCGCACACCGGTACCGAGATTCAGGCCAGTGGGTAACTGCGTGTCCTGGGTGCTTGAGGCACCGGACTGACGGATATTCTGAAACAACAGGTCGGCAAAAAGGGCGCGATCCTTTTTGAAACCGGCGTTATTGGCGTTGGCGAGGTTGTTGGAAATAACCCCGAGACGGGTCTGCTGTGCTTCAAGCCCGGTTTTTGCTATCCAGAGTGCTGGGTTCATGATTCTATCCTTTGCTGTGTGTGTTTCTTGCTACGTTGTGTTGACGACTTAATTAATGCGCATCAGTTGTGCTGATGCCGCATCATTTTCCTGTGCGGTAGACATCATCTTGACCTGCATCTCGAACTGGCGGGCCAGGGTAATCATGTTTACCAGCGATTCGACGGCATTGACGTTACTGCCTTCAAGCATGCCGTTAACCAGTGTCACATTGGCATCAGGAATAACAGGCGTACCTTCCTCGACACGCATCAGGCCATCACGGCCCTTGTACATTTTGTCGGTGTCGGGATTCACCAGTTGAATACGGTTCACATTGGCAATGGTCGAAGCCTCTTGCCCGAGGGCCCGCAGCGAGATCGTGCCGTCATCGCCGATGTCGAGTTTTTCAAACGGCGGCAAGGCCACCGGTCCCCCATCGGCACCGATCACGGGATGACCGGCGCCAGTGAGCAGTTGCCCGACCTCGCTCACCTGCAGGTTACCGGCACGCGTATAGGCATGACTGCCATCGGCAGCCTGCACGGCGATCCAGCCCTGCCCCTTGATGGCAACATCCAGTGAGCGACCTGTTGTCTGCAATGAGCCCGAAGTGAAGTCCACGCCCTGTCCTTCATCAACGGTATAGACGCGGCTGTTATGGCCGGGGCCGTTCAGTGGCAGGCTGCGGAAGGCTTCAAGGTCAGCACGAAAACCGTTGGTGCTGACATTCGCGAGATTGTTGCTGTTCACCGCCTGTGCCCGGGTTACCTGGCTGGCGCCGGTCATTGCGATGTATAGCATTCTATCCATGAGGAACTCCCGTCAGTCTCTATCGTTAGCGGATATTGATAATGGTCTGGGTAATCGTATCGGCCGTAGTGATGACCTGTGCGTTGGCCTGGAAGTTACGCTGCGCGGTAATCATGCCCACCAGTTGCTCAGTCAGGTCCACATTCGAACCCTCCAGGGCGCCGGACTGAATGACCCCGAGACTACCGGAACCCGGCGCACTCACCAGCGCCGCCCCGGACTCGAAACTCTCTGCCCAGGCCGTATCCCCCAACTGACGCAGCCCTTGCGGGTTGGCGAAGTTGGCGAGTGCGACCTGGCCGATGGTGCGTGACTGACCATTGGTGAAACGCGAGGTAATCACGCCGGTATCGGCAATGTCGATGCCGCTCAGACGACCCGTGGTGAAACCATCCTGCACCAGCGAATTAACACTGAAGTTAGAGCCGTACTGGGTGGCATCTGCATAGTCGAGCGTGAGCGCCATGTTGGCGGCGCCACCACCGGGTGCGAAAGGCGTGACGGTAACCTGTGAAGGTGCCGTTGGCGTGGTAATGGTGCCTTGTGGCGAGAAGGCCAGGGTGGTCGGGCCGTCTACCTGGGAACCGTCGACAAACAGGTAAGTCTCCCATTGGTTCGGTGTCGGGGTCTTGCGGTAGTAAGTCGTCGCCAGGTGTGATGTACCGAGCGAATCAAAGATCGTTAACGAGGTCGAGCTGTTATAGGTGTTGGCATTGGTTGCATCAAACGGCCCCTGCGCCTGGGTGCTGGATGCGGTGACGTTGGAAGCTGCAGCCGCAACCGTTTGTGAGGTAATACCCGTCGTATCGATCGTAACCGGAGCTACCGGCTGCGCACCCGTACCATCCGGGTCCCAGCTAAGTGTTGTGGTATCGGTACCAATGGTGACGGCATTGTTAATGGTTGCAGGAACCGTTGATGCGCCACCCGGCAATAACTCCACGTCCCAGTCAGCGCCCACGCCAGTATAAGTGAAACGGACCTGCGAACCTGGAACGGCGGTACCATTATTATCGTAAATGACAAACGGTGCCGTGGTCACCGGGCTGTCATTAGTGTCTAACGTCGTACCACCGAGGGTAATATCGCTGGTCGTGGCCGCGGCCGGGATAGGTGCAGAGGCATCAAGGTTGATACCCAGATCAACGAGGCTGGTCGCCTGCGGGGCAATATCAGACGTATCCAGCTGCAGGTCACCCTGGGCGCCGGTAATGTTACCGGCACTGTCAGCCTGGAATACCGTCAGACGGCTGCCGGCGTTACTCACCACAAAGCCTTCACGGTCGACACCGAACTGGCCGGCACGTGTATATGAGTTAATGCCGCCGTCGTTAACAATGAAGAACCCCTGCCCGCTCACCGCCAGGTCAAGGTTGTTATCTGTGAAACCGATATTGCCCTGCGAGAACTGTTGCGAAACAGAGGCTACGCGCACACCGCTGCCAATGGCATTGGATGCGACGCCGAGGTTACTGGTGGCGAAGATGTCGGCAAATTCGGCACGTGCCTTCTTAAACCCGGTAGTGGCCGAGTTGGCGACGTTGTTGCCGATGACTCGCAGTTCGGCTGATGCGGCATTGAGTCCACTAAGTGCTGTACGAAATGGCATGGTATTCTCCTGTTAGTACCGCTGACTCAGCGGATTTCCTCTACCTGGTTAAAGTCAGTCGCACCCAGTGCGGACAAATTCAGAACGGTGCCCTCACCCGGACGGCCTAAGATGACACTCTCCACGTTATCCTTGACGAGGGTGCCGAGGGCGACATCCTCTCCATCGATTTTGGCACTGGCAACAATTCGATAGGCGCCGGCCGGTGCCGGGTTGCCGTTGTCAGCCAGACCGTTCCAACTGAATTCGACAATGCCCTGCTGCTGCGGCCCGAGCTGCAAGTCACGAACCAGTTCGCCGGCGCGGTTGTAAAACTCTACCTTGACTTCACTGCTGTCACCTGGCACACCAACCGCACCGCTCAGTGAACCGCCTGCCGGCAAGACCCCGACGTCGCTGTTGACCATTACCGAACGCCCGACCAGGGCCGAGGCTTGCAAGGCCTGGTTGGAACTCAATGAACCGGAGAGAGATGAAAAGGAATCCTGTAAATCCTGGATGCCGTTGACGGTGCTGAACTGCGCAATCTGGGACAGGAACTCACCGTTTTCCATCGGCTTGAACGGGTCCTGGTTACGCACCTGCGCCACCATCAACTCGAGGAACTGTTCCTGTCCCAGCTCCTTGTCCTCGGCGTTTGCCTTGTTGGCATTGTCGCGGTTACTGGCGATGCCGAGACTTTGCAGTGCGTCTGTATTAATTGTACTCATCGTTTGTTACTCCTTACTGGCCCAGGCTCAGGACGCGCATCAACAACTGTTTGGAGGTATTCATCACTTCCACATTCGACTGGTAGGAGCGTGATGCTGAAATCATATTGGCCATTTCTTCAACGGCGTTCACATTCGGCAGCCAGATATAACCCTGCTCATCCGCCATCGGGTGTTCCGGCTGGTATTGCTGGCGCGGCGCGGCCTCGCTTTCAAGAACCTGCCTGACCTGCACACCCATGCTTGCCGAATCACCCGAGCCGGTCATGGCGTCATTAAAAATTGTCTCGAACTGCGGCATGCGGGCCCGGTAGGTATCTTCGGCGCTGCCACTGACGGTTTCGGCATTGGCCAGGTTCGAGGCCACGGTGTTCAGGCGCACGGTTTGCGCGCTCAGGGCAGAACCGGCGATATCAAAGTTTCCGAGTAAGGACATGGCTTATTCTCCCCTCAGTGCAGTCATCAGGCCCTGTACACGACCGGTGACAAAACGCAGACTGGCCATGTAGCGCATGGCGTTATCGGTAAAGGCGGCCTGCTCGACCTGCACGTCGACGGTGTTGCCATCCAGTGAAGGTTGCAAGGGGGTGCGGTAGAGGGTCTCGGCAGACCAGTCGCCTTCGTTGCCAGACACACCAAAATGCTTCTCGTGGGTGGCCTGCAGATGCCGGGCCTTGCCAAGCCCCGCTTCGGCCTGCCCCAGCGCACTGCGGAAGTCGATATCACGAGCCTTGTAATCCGGTGTGTCGGCGTTAGCCAGGTTCGAGGCCAGGACGCTGCTGCGCTGGGCATACAGGCTCAAGGCCCTGGTATGAACCCCGAATGCATTGTCAAAACTCAGTATCATGTGTTGCTCCGCTGTGTGTTGTCTTCACACAGACAGGAGCAAACGTCGTGCCAAGTTTGGTTTTATTATTATTTACAGTTAGTTAGGAAGGATCACCCGGGCATCCAGACGGTGCGGGTGGCAAGCTTGTGCCTATAGGCGGCAAAAGAAATTGATGATTGCTGAATGATGATTGATGATTTTTGTATTCCCCGCTGATAATCATTCAGCGCTTTCTTACTACGGGATCCCAGGATCAAAATAGAGACTCATGAAACGGATGCTACCAATGAGCCTTCTATCGATCATCAATCATCATTCAGCAATCATCAATTAACCTTTAAGTCTGTAGGGCAGATTAGGAGTGAAACGACGTAATCCGACGCCGATATCAACATGGGCACGTCGGATTACGCGCCTCCGCGCTAATCCTACAAACTACGATTTCCCGGGATCAAAATTAGAGACTCATGAAACGGATGCTACCATTGAGCGTTTTAGCATTCATCAATCATCATTCCGCAATCATCAATTAACCCTTGAGTCGGTAATACACCGCGCCGCCACTGCGGATCATGTCGAACATGTCGCTGTGCCCGGCGAGGGATTCAGATGAGCCGAGGAACAAATAGCCGCGGGGGTTCAGGGCCCTGGCCAGGCGGCCAATGATGTCCCGCTTCAGGTCGGCGGAGAAATAAATCAGCACGTTTCGGCAAAAGATGATGTCGAACTTGCCGAGGGAGAGGTAGCTTTGCATCAGGTTGAGTTCGGTGAAGCGTACCCGCTCACGGATTTCCTTGCGCAGCTCCCACTGCCGGTTACCCAGGTCGCGAAAATAACGCAGTTTGCGTTCCTCTGACATACCACGGGCCAGGGACATATTGTCATAGGTCGCGGCTCTGGCTTGTTCCAGTACGGTTTTTGAAATGTCCGTGGCCAGAATTTCCACCCCCCTGGCCAGCTTGCCGGGGTTAGCCATGCCATATTCTTGCGCGACCATGCTCATGGTGTATGGCTCTTGCCCGCTTGAGCAGGCCGCCGACCAGATCTTCAGGGGGCGACTCCGTTCCCTGGATAACTCAGGAAAAATATCGTTGCGCAGGATATCGAAGGGGTGGCTGTCGCGAAACCAGAGTGTCTCGTTGGTCGTCATGGCATCGATAATACGGACTTGTAGCGATTTCCCTCCGGCAGATCCCATCCGCTTGACCAGTTCACTGAGGCTCGGGATGTTCAGCTCGTCCATGAGCCGCTGCAGGCGGCTGGTAACCAGATAGTGCTTGTTTTCGCCCAGCACAATACCGCATGCGTCTTCGAGGAAGTCACTAAAAAGCCTGTATTCTTCGGGAGAAATTGCCTTGCTCAAGACCGGTACACCTGATTAACGAATAAACCTGGGGCGACAGGATACCGTAATTAAAGGCTTAATACCCTTGCTGGCACACTTTTCAGACATAAAATCTGTAGCGAACGGGGTTTAACCCGTTGCCTCTACCTCTGATTCACAACCAAGTTGCTCAAGGACAAAATTGGCGAGGTCGTCCGCATTGAATTTGGCAATAAACCGATCGGCGCCCACGCTCTTGACCATCGACTCGTTAAAGACGCCACTTAATGATGTATGCAAGACGATAAACAGGTCTTTCAGGCGGTCGTCCTTGCGCACGGAGGAGGTCAGGGTATAACCGTCCATTTCCGGCATTTCCACATCCGAGATCAGCATATCGAGCTGCAGCTTAATAGGACCTGTGCTGGCCATTTCCTTGAGCATGTCCAGGGCCTGTCTGCCATCGTTGGCGATAATGCATTCGATACCCAATTGCTCAAGGGTACGTCGGATCTGGTTTCGGGCGACGCTCGAATCATCCACCACCATGATGCGCTTGCCGCGTTGCATGCCCGCCTGGTCGCTGTCCAGAATATTGTTGGAAACAACCAGGGTCTCGCCAATGACCTCGGCCAGTACCTTTTCCACATCGATGATCTCGACGATTTCACCCTCCACACGCGTGACGGCGGTCAGGTAATGCTGCTTGCCCGCAACCTTGGGTGCCGGCAGGACCTCTTCCCAGTTAAGGTTGATAATGCGATCCACCCCACCGACGAGAAACCCCTGCACCTTGCGGTTAAACTCGCTGACAATGACGTAGGCATTGTCGCGATCCTCGATTGCCGAGCGGCCGATGGCAAGGCTCAAATCGATAACGGGTATCGTCCGGCCGCGCATGTTCGCCACCCCGCTGATAACCGGGTTTGACCTGGGCATGTGATTGAGTGGCGGACACTGAATCACCTCCTGGATCTTGAATACATTAATGCCGAAGATCTGGCGACCCTTGAGTTTGAAGAGTAATAACTCAAGGCGATTCTGCCCGGCCAGGCGGGTACGTTGATCGACTGCGTCTAATACACCTGCCATGTTCTACTCCTGATTGCCTGCATCACTAACGACTTACCCGCTATCGGCAGGAGATGGCATAACTTGAATCCTTAAAACCCGGCACAGGACTTGCATCAACATGTAACAGAATGCACATGACGAGAGACTCTATGCCAATGAACAAGCACTTAGCCTTGCTGAGGAACAGTTGCCGCCGAGGGATCAGGCAAATCCTTGCCGCCACTTTTCTGTTTGCGGCAAGCCTCGGCACGGCGGCGGAGATCCAGGCATTGGACGATATCCGCAGCCAGGCGGAGGAATTTGTCATCAGCCGCCTGAATCTGGACCCGGCCGACCTCGATGTGCAAGCGGACCCTCTTGATGTTCGTCTCCGCCTTGCAAAATGTACTGATAAAACAGAAGCTTATATTCAGGACGGGCAGCGTCTGACAAGCCGGGTTGCTGTCGGCATTCGTTGCCTCGATAACACCAGTCGCTGGTCGATCTTTGTCCCGGTCAGCATTACCCACTATGCCCGGGTGGTGGTATCGGCGCGCCACCTGCCGCGTGGGCAAGCCATTAATAAGGATGACATCACACTCGAGCGCCGTGCCATTACACGCCTGCATGGCCAATACCTGACGCAGGCTGCTGAAGTGGTTGGCCAGCTGCCCAAACAACGGCTGGAGAAAGGCAAAATTGTCTCGCCACGCATGCTCAAGCGACAAAACCTGGTCAAACGCGGACAAAACGTCATTATTTTGGCGGAGAAATCGCTTATTCAGGTGCGCAGCAAGGGTGTCGCACTGGCAAATGGCCAGATTGGCGAGAGAATTCGGGTTCGCAATACCGTGACAAAAAAAATAGTAGAAGGAACAGTGACTTCTGATGGGTATGTAAAAATATTGCTCTAGACGGCAACTTTTTGACTAGAATACCTAAAGATTTATCACGCCTGTCCGATAAAGAGGACAGAAATGAAAAAACTGGAGTAGCAGTATGGCAATTGAAATTACTGGTCAGAACGGCAATGGCAAGATCCTCAGCTCGCGAACCGAGCGCCCCGAGGGCAATGTCTCCCGTGACGAGGCCACCGCCGCGCAACAGGAAACCGGCCGCTCATCCACGGCCGATACCGTCAGCCTGACCAACACCTCTGCGCAACTGCGCAGCCTGGAGAATACCCTGGCGGAATTGCCGGTGGTCGATAGCCAGCGTGTCGAGAGCATCAAGCAGGCCCTTGCCGATGGCAGTTATGAAATCGATGCCCAACGTATTGCTGACAAGCTCATCAGCTTCGAAAGCAGCCTTAGCCGCTGAATCACTTCACTGGTTCCATGATGACAAATAGCCCCTATATAAAGGTTTGCCTCGAAGACGAACTCAAATACGCCGAGACACTGCTCAGCTTGCTTGCAGCAGAACGTCAGGCACTCTCGGCAAACAATGCCAATGAGCTTGAAAACCTGGCCGCCCAGAAACGGGAGGTGGCCGAACAGCTTGAGACCAGTGCCGGACGCCGCAGCCGCTACCTGCTTGAAACAAGCGGTATGACAACAGCGGATATGCGCGACTATATCGATAGCCTGCCCGCCACCGAAAATGCACAGCAGTTAAACACCTTATGGGAACAACTGCTCACCTTGCTCGGTAAGTGCCGCGAAGAGAATCGCCTCAATGGCGGCATCCTTGAGAGTTCACAACGCTCCATCAAGCAAGCCATTGCCCTGCTTCAGGGTCAGGGACAAGCTGGTGAGCTTTACGGCCGTGCCGGTAAAACCGTCTCTGGTGTCTCCGGGCATTCCCTTACCCGCGCCTGAAATCCAGACAGTAAGAACCAAAAAGTCGTGCTACAGTAGCCTCGTTACTGTATTCGAAATTGTGATATGACTGAAAGCAATAATATAGAGCGCATTACCCAGCCCGAAATCATCACCGGCTATCTGTCACGTTTATTGCGCGGACACATACTGCTGGGCATCAGTATTCCCGGCAGCAGCCGATCTTATAACAGTATCATCATTGATATAGACGGCGACAGGCAGACCATGTTGCTCGATGCCCTGCATCCGGAGAGCGGCCATGAAGCGGTGATGAAACTCAGGGAGTTTGCGGTTACCGCGCACCATGACGGCATCCGGCTCGGCTTCAAGGGCTACATAAAAGAACTCGTGAATGACGCCGGCAAGCCGGCGTATCTGGTGGGCTACCCGGCGGCGCTTATTTATCATCAGCAAAGGGCTGCCTATCGTGCGGCCGTCAGCATGGGCGACCAGGTTGGCATTAAGATTCGCAGTGCGGATAACAAAACCGTTCCCGGGCTAATCACCGATATCTCCCTGGGGGGACTCGGCCTGCAATTTGAGCAGAAACACGCCTTGCCGTTCAGCAATGGTATGCTGCTACCTTCCTGTCAATTCAGTACCCCTGGCAAGCCGGAGTTTGAATGTGCACTGGAGGTTCGTAATATCAGACAGGACGACAACAACCGCTTCGTGCAGGTAGGCACCCGCTTTATAAAACTGGACAAGCAGGAAGAACGCCAAATCCAGCGCTTTGTCGTGCAACTGGAACGCGAGATGATTAAACGCAGTCAGCGTTAGGTCATTTATCCCCGGCAAATCGATACATGTAGGCGTAATACAATACCGGGATCACGACCAGGGTCAGCAAGGTCGATACCAGTATGCCGAAGATCAGGGTAATCGCCAGCCCATTGAAAATCGGATCATCCAGAATAAACACGGCCCCCAGCATGGCCGCCAGCCCGGTTAGCACGATCGGCTTGGAACGCACCGCCCCGGCACGGATCACCGCTTCCTGCAAGGGCATCCCCTCGCGCACGGACTCATTGACAAAATCCACCAGCAATATTGAATTACGGACAATAATCCCCGCCAGTGCGATCATGCCGATCATCGAGGTCGCGGTGAACTGCGCGCCAAACAAGGCATGCCCCGGCATCACACCGATAACCGTCAACGGGATCGGCGCCATGATAATCAATGGCACCATGTAAGAACGAAACTGCGCAACCACCAGCAGATAGATCAACAGCATACCGACCGCATAAGCGATGCCCATGTCACGGAATGTCTCATAGGTTATTTGCCACTCGCCATCCCACTTCATGCTGAAGTCAAAGGGGTGCTCCGGCTGCTGGATAAGATACTGCTGGAGACCTGTTTCACCAAGCTGGTCGAAAATATCAAACATGGCATATAGCGGGCTATCCAGTTCTCCTGCCATGTCCGCCGTGACATACACAACCGGCAACAAGTCCTTATGATGAATGGCATGTTCGCGAGTGGATGGCTGGAAGCGAACCATCTCACCCAGGTTCACCAGGCTGCCATCGGTGGCCCGTAACTTCAGGTTCTGGAACGAGGTGATATTGACCTTGTTTTTCCTGGCAAACTCGACACGCACAGGCACCGGGTATTTTGCCGTTTCATCATGCAGGTATGTAACATCCTCTCCCGACAGAACTGTTCGTAATGCCGTCACCACCTGCTGTTGCGATATGCCCAGGCGGGCAGCCTTCTGGCGGTCTATGCTGACGAGTATTTTCCCGGCAGGTGCCTCGATACTGTCATCAATATCCACGACATCAGGGGTCTGCGCAAAGACCTTGCGGATATCTTTTGCCACACGCATCTGGCCGGCATAATCGATACCGTAAATCTCTGCCACCAGTGGCGACAGGACCGGCGGCCCCGGCGGCACTTCTACCACTTTAACGTTGGCATTAAAGGGCTCGGCAATTTCCTGCAAGGGTCCACGCATCGTCCTGGCCAGTTCGTGGCTGCGGGTATCGCGCAATGACTTGTCGACGAGATTGACCTGCAGGTCGGCAACATTGTCACCACTACGCAAATAATACTGCCGCACCAGACCATTAAAATTAATCGGTGCTGCCGTACCAACATAGGCCTGGTAATCACTCACCTCGGGCACTGTTGCGATATAGCTCCCCAGCTCCTCAACAACCCGTGCCGTCTGCTCCAGTGTCGTGCCTTCCGGCATATCGATGATCACCTGGAATTCGGACTTGTTATCAAACGGCAGCATTTTCAGCACCACCAGTTTGAAGCCCACCAGCGAGAGTGACAGCGTAATCAGCACAAGGATCACAACCAACAGGCTGCGACGTTTGGGCGCCCCCTGCCGACCATTTAAAAACGGGCCTACATAACGGCTGAAGAAACGGAACAGGCCATTATTATCATCACCTTCCGTGGCATGTTTTATTTTGACCTTGCGCAAGACCTTGTAGGTCATCCACGGCGTGATCACAAATGCAACCGCGAGGGATATCAGCATCCCGATACTGGCATTGATCGGGATCGGGCTCATATAAGGCCCCATCAGCCCGGTGACAAAGGCCATCGGCAGGAGGGCGGCGATCACGGTAAAGGTCGCCAGGATGGTCGGTCCGCCGACCTCATCAACGGCAAGTGGTATCGACTCGGCGAGACTGAGCCCGCCCCTGGCCATGTGCCGATGGATGTTTTCCACCACAACGATGGCGTCATCGACAAGGATGCCGATGGAGAAAATCAATGCGAACAGGGAAACGCGATTGAGGGTAAAACCCCACGCCCATGAGGCAAACAGGGTTACGGCGAGAGTAATCACCACCGCGGTACCGACAATAAAGGCCTCGCGCCAGCCCAGGGCAAAGAGTACCAGCAAGACCACGAAGCTGGTGGCAAAAATGAGTTTGCCGATCAGGGTTCGGGCCTTGTCGTCTGCCGTGGCGCCGTAATTCCGGGTCAGTGTGCCCTGAATACCGCCCGGCACAATCGAGCCCCTTAACTGCTCAAAGCGGTTAATCACCTGGTTGGAAATATCCACCGCGTTGGTGCCTGGTTGCTTGGCAATGGCAAGGGTGACCGCCGGGAACTGTCCCTGTTGTGTAATACCTTTTGTTGCCGCTGCAGGACCGGTGCCAAACCAGACATATTGTTCCGGGCTATCGGGCCCGAGGCTCACGTGCGCGACATCCTCGAGATATACCGGCGCACCTTCATGCATGGCAACCACCAGCTGTGCGACCTCTTCCGCGCGACTGAGGAACTCGCCGGCGCGAACCGTAATGCCGGCATTATTCTCAATTAACTGGCCGACATTGCCGGCCACATTTGCAGCCTGCAAGGCCAGCCGGAGATCCTGCAGGGCGATGTTATAGCCCGCCAGCCGTTGCGGGTCGAGAATGACTCGCACGGCACGTTCCGGTCCGCCAACGGTGTAAATATCACGCGTTCCCGGCACGCGCTTGAGTTCAGCTTCGATCGCATGGGCTACGCGCAATAACTCATGCGCACCGATAGACTTGTCATCCGTCCACAGGGTGCCGGTGACAATCGGTACATCATCGATACCCTGCGGCTTGATCAGGGGTTGGCCGACGCCAAGGTTTTGCGGTAACCAGTCACGGTTGGAATAAATAGCGTTATACAGTCGAACAATAGCACTGGTGCGCTCTTCACCGACCTTGAACTGAATAGTAAGTACCGACATGCCCGGCCGCGACACCGAGTAAATATGCTTGACACCTTCGATCTCGGATAACACCTGTTCGGCAGATGTCGTCACCAGCTGCTCGACCTCTTTTGCGGTTGCACCGGGGAAAGGGATGAACACATTGGCAAAGGTGACGCTGATTTGCGGTTCTTCCTCGCGCGGTGTCACCATGACGGCGAACACGCCCAGGAGCAAACCGAGCAGGGCCAGCAGCGGCGTGATCTCGGTATGCAGGAATTTCTTCGCGATGCGTCCTGACAGCCCCATGCCATCATTCATGGCTGGTTTGCCCTTTCAGGCGAATACCGGCAGCAAGCGGGTCAAGAGCAACCTGCTCCCCTGCTTCAAGACCGGCATGCACCTCAACCCGCTTGTCATGATACTGACGCCCGGCTCGAATATGCCGAAAATGCACCTCGCCCTGGCCGTTAACCACATAAACACCGGTAACCTCGCTTCGGTGCACAATCGCCTGCTCCGGCACCAGTAGGCGTTTGTGTGTACCGGTATCCAGTATCAGTTTCACAAACATGCCCGGATAGAGGCCGTGCTGGCCTTCGGCCAGCTCGGCGCGTATCCGGAAACTGTGACTGCTGGCCGTGGCGAGCGGCGAAATGGTGAATTCGCCGGTTTGCACAAAGCGGTTATCACTGCCCGGCAGGCGGATACGCGCCGGACAGCAGTCATCGCGCAAGATGCCAACAAACTGTTGCGGTACATGGGTTACGACACGCAGTTGGTCGAGCGACAGCCCGGTAATAATCTTCTGCCCGATGGACGGCGTCTCGCCTACCTCGACATGACGCTCGGTGACAATGCCACTATAGGGGGCGCGCAAGATGGTTTGTTCAAGCTGGTCAGCTGCTTCACGCACCCGTGCCCCGGCCTGCTCCTTGCGGGCCCTGGCGGCATTCAGCGCGGCAGTAGCCTTGTCGAGTACTGCTTTGGCGACCAGTTTTTTTGCGTAGATGTCGCGGATGCGTTCAAATTCCTTTCGCGCATCCGTGAGGGCGACTTCGGCAGCACGTAATGCCGCCTCGGCCTGCTCGAGTTGTGCACGCTGGCGCGTGTCACGAAAGCGCAGAATGACAGCATCCTTGGGCACATAGTCATCGACATCATAATTGAGCTCAACGATACGGTCAGAGACTTCCGCGGTAATCGTGGCCTTGTGGAGTGCCTCGATTCGGCCGTCAAATGCACGCTGGCTGACGACATCTTCATAGGCAAGCGTCATCGTTTCAAGGGCCTCGTTTGCAGCAAAGGCAAAACCACTCATGAATAGCGTACAGACAGCCAGTAAGCGACGTGTATCAGGCATCATGCCTCCGGAAAGCGGGTAGTGTTTTGCCCATTATACCCACTCCGGCCCACAAGCCTAGTCTTGTGCAGTTTCAATAAATCGGGCTGGGGGATGCCGTGCAGTTCCGTGGCCAGTATGGGCATGTCGGATTACGATGTGCGCCGCACATCTAATCCGACCTACGGATACGGAGAGTTTTACGCGGCTCCGTGGCCAACCTGCAAATTCGTGCCGGTCTTGTAGGTCTTGTAGGTCTTGTAGGTCTTGTAGG
>NZ_JAVVES010000036.1:0-26675 GCF_032250955.1 Sulfuriflexus sp.
CCGCGATAACAACGCTGGCGACACCTGTAAAGTCGGTACCATCGAGTGCCACACCGCTATAGGTGAGGTTGACCGTGATGGGGGTTGTGACATTAGCCGCCAGCTGGTCGATACTGACCGTGTAGTTGCTGGTGGTCTCGCCTTCAACGACAGCCGAAGGACCAATGAGACTGACAATGACGGTGTTGTCAATTCCTGCATCATCAGAATCGATAAATAATAATTCTTCATTTCCATCAGGAAACGAAAACTCAAGACCTGTGGTCTCAAAACCGCTTTCAGGACGCCCTTCAAGGTTGGAGCGTTCTACGACAGGAAGGACAACTGACTCATCACCTTCCGGTGTCCCTGCACCGGCAGCGGTGGCTTCGGCGACTAAGGTGGGGTCTTCACCGGCTAGGATGGCTTGTTGAATGGCTTCGACTGAGGCAGCAGTTTCAGTTGGATCGACATCTAAATTGGGGTTATAGACATCTTCATTTAACATGGCAGTAGCGTTACGGCCAAGGTCTAGTCGACTTCCATCGGTGAACTCAACAAGAATCGCACTGGCATCGCTGGTTGCGATGATGTCATTCGCAAATATTGGATCACCTACCTGTAATAGTCTGGAACTACCATCTGCATTCTTTGCAGTAGCACTACCATTTACCTGCAGAACGTACCCGATTACTAACTTGCCTTCGATTGTTGCCATGAAACACCCCAATTAATCTAAATAAGTCATGAATGACCTTTTAGATAAATATAAATATTACTTTTTAATATTCGCCGAGCCCCACGCCCGACCATTAATACATGATGCTGCTACAAACGACCTATGCCGCGACGATCTTAAAACGTTCAACAAGACTGGGAACCATTTTCCTGGGCACCCATGCCTCGCCTTCATTAATCTTTATTAAAGCTTTGGTAAGAAACTGTTCAGTATCTTTACGATGCAAAAAACCAACGGCGCTTGCTTCAAGGTGACTCAAAGCCTCTGTTTCAGACTGATTATCAACCACCATCAAGACTTTGCATGTAGTCCATCTCAGGTTAATGAGCTGTAGTAAATATAATTTATGGTCCTGATTAACCCCCTGCCCCATTACGACGACGTCGGTAGGGATGGAACACAATGTTTCCAAGGCAGTTAATTCACTAGAATAATAAACATTTATCGTTGTTTCTGATGCCAAAATGTCCGAACACAGGCTGTAAAAGTCTTCATTTCGATCAATAACGAGAACTTTTAAGGACGACATTTCTATAACACCTTGTTTTAATTGGGCTTTATTTCTTGATGGCGCGTAATTGCACCAAGTTAATGTATTTATAGGGGAAAACGGAGAGGATAACTATTGTACCAAGGTACAATATAGGTCTTATGCGCCTAGTTTTGAGATAGGCGTAGAGGTCGTCTGATTAACTAACAGGGCGAGCTGAATTCTGTCTTTACAGTCGGTTTTACGAAAAATTGTGCTCAGGTGGGCTTTTACCGTTCTTTCGGTAATATCCAGTTCATTAGCTATACGTTTATTACTATTACCCTCACCAATCAATTTAGCGACTTCATACTCTCGCTGAGTAAGAGCCTTCAGGCATTCATGCCCCATTGGTGATTCCGCCTGCGTCGCAGCAGAAAGATCGTTAATCAACCTAAGGATAAGGTTACGTCCTACCCACACTTCGCCTGCTTTAACCTGCTCAATAATTCTGCCCAGTTGAGCGGACGCCACCCAGGTATTGCAATACCCATAAACGCCTGCTTTTAGTAGCGCAAGACCCTGTTCATCATCAGGTACATCTGCACAGACTATGACCCTAATTGAGGGTTGAGCAAGAACTAATTTAGCAACATCATCTGCATTAATCAGGTCTGGGAAATTAAGCTGGAGAAGAACCAATGAATCCTGATGACGATTTATAGAGGCATTCAAGTCAACCTGATCGGTGCAAACTATATACTTCTCGGACACGTCCAGCCCCTGTTGCCAGCGCGCCAGAACTTTTTCATCAGTACTACACAGAATAATCATGATTTGTGTTCTTTAACGTTCGCGCATGGCACGTTCCCGTGCCCGCAAGATCGGCTTAAGTAAGTACGCCAATACGGTCTTTTTGCCGGTAAGGATATTTACCTCGGTCAACATCCCGGGGATAATCGGTAAAGGCGCGTGAGGGGTATCGATGTAACTTTGATTGGTTCGGACGCGCACGATATAGAAGCTTTCGCCGTCATCATCGGTAATGGTGTCAGCACTGATTCGTTCAACGCTCGCCTCCAATCCGCCATAAATGGAGAAATCATAGGCCGTGACCTTGACGATGGCCTTGAGGCCAGGGCTCAGGAAGGCTATATCGGACGGTCTGATCTTGGCCTCGATCAAAAGGTTATCTTCCAACGGCACGATCTCAACCAGGTCACTGCCGGGTTGCACCACGCCGCCTATCGTATTGACCAGCAATCGCTTGACCGTACCGCGTACCGGTGACGTTACTGTTGTACGTTTGACGCGGTCTTCCAGTGCCATGTTGGTCTCGGCCAGACGACGCAATTCGGCACTGGTTTCGTTGAGTTCAACGTGCGCAAGATTTTTAAAATTAATTTCGGCTTCTTCGAGTTTCTTTAAAGCTTCTTCGAGCTTGGACTGTTCGCGTAACATTGAAATCTCTAAACCACTGATTTCACCTTTCAGGTCATTGGCCTGCCGTTCGAGGCGTAACATCTCGACTTCTGACATAACACCCTCTGCAACCAGTGGTCGCGTCATGGTCAATTCTTTATCCAGTAAAGCATAACTGCGCTTATTCTGTTCTAACCTGGCTGTAAAAGATGCAATGTCCTGACGCCGCTGTGCGATTTGTTGCTTAAGGATTTCACGACTGGTATCAAGTTCCTTCTGACGAGATTCATACAAGACCCTCTCCTGCTCAACGAGCTCAGGATATTCGGCCAGTACATCTGCAGGGATTTCAAAGGGCAGGCCTTCGGTCTCTGCTTTAAGGCGTGCGTTCTTTGCCTTGAGGGAAAGGTAGTGCTGGGTATTTTCACGCAGTGAAGACATGAAGCGAGTATTATCAATACGCAATAATACATCGCCCTTATTAACAATCTGCCCTTCCTGAACCTCAAGTTCAGAAACAATGCCCCCTTCCAGATTCTGAATAACCTGCACCTGACTTGAAGGAATAACTTTGCCGCTGCCACGTGTGATTTCGTCCAGTGTCGCAAGGCTTGCCCAGATGATGGCGATAATAATAAAAAGCAGCACAGCCCAGATGATGACACGCGCTCCTGAAGGTGTGGTTTGCACCATCACAGCATGTGTCGATGACATGTAATTCACATCATCGGCATCAAACACAGCCTCATCTTCACTACGCCTGAGTTTATTCCATAGCCCGGAAATAAAGGTCTTCAATTTAATCATCCTTGCTGCGAGGAGCGCAAACGCCCCTGTCGTAGCGCTTCCAGCACATCATCTTTGGGTCCGTTAGCTACTATTTTACCGTTATCCAGAACAATCAGTTTCTTTACAAAATCAAGCAGTGAGGCTCGGTGTGTAACAAGGATCAGGGTCTTGTCGCCGACAATCTCGCCAAGCCTTTTCTTGAATTGTTCTTCCGTGCTGTTGTCCATGGCATTAGTTGGTTCATCCATTAGCAAAATAGGTGGGTCAAGTAGCAAGGCCCGGGCAATGGCGATGGCCTGACGCTGTCCACCTGACAGCCCCTCACCTCGTTCACCGACCGGCATATCAAATCCCAGAGGATGAGCATTAACAAAATCTGTGACGCCGGCGATATGCGCGGCACGTATCACGGCGGCATCATCTGCATTGGGAATGCCATAAACAATGTTGTCACGGACACTGCCATAGAACAGTGTAATATCCTGCGGGATGTAGCCGATGCTACGGCGCAGGTCGATCGGGTCTATCTGACGTATATCAATCCCGTCAATTCTGATCGCCCCATTCTGCGGCTCATAAAACCCCATGATCAGTTTTTCAATGGTGGTCTTGCCGGAGCCAATGCGACCGATCAGGGCAATATGCTCGCCCTTCTTTAGTGAAAACGAAACCTCACTCAGTGACTTGTCATCGCGATTCGGGTACGTAAAATTGACGTCATGAAAGGTTATTGCACCTTCAAGTTTCGGCCGGTTAACAAAGGTCTTCTCTGCCGGTCTTTCAACGGGTAATGCCATCACGTCGTTAAGTGAACTCAATGCCGCCTTGGACTGATGATATTGGGCCGCAAGGTTGGCGAGCTGGCCAGTTGGTGCCAGTGCCCGCCCAGTAAGAATAACTGTGGCAATCAAACCGCCTATGCTCAACTCACGAGCACCAATTAGATACACACCATAAACGACAACAGCGATCATCGATAATTGCTGAACCAGCGTCGCGACATTGACTGTTGATGAAGATAACAGGCGCGCACGAAGACTCCATGTCGAGATGTATCCTACTGCACTTTCCCATTTCTGCTGCATGACGCCTTCAGCACCGAGTGACTTGATGGTCTCTGTTGCCGCCAGGCTTTCTATTAACATGGCATTCTTTTGCGATGCACCGCGAAAAGTATGATCAACGGCTTCACGCAAGGAATTTTGTATAAACATAGAGTACAGAACAATAATTGGTATTGCTGCAATCGGCACAAAGACCAGCGGACCGCCAATCCATGCGATCACAATCAGGAACAGGATAACAAAGGGCAAGTCCACCAGCGTTGATATCGTTGCCGAGGTGATGAAATCACGAATGCCCTCAAAGGCACGTAAATTATTGGCAAATGCACCGACCGATGTGGGTCGTGCGAGCATCTTCAGGCCCATCACTTTTTCGAAGATCAAGGCGGATAAGGTAACATCAACTTTTTTACCCGCAATGTCGATAAAATAGCCGCGCAATGATTTTATAATGAAATCAAAGAGTAAGACGATTGCCACACCGATGGCCAAGACCCACAATGTTTCAATCGCGTTGTTTGGCACCACGCGGTCGTAGACATTCATAATGAATAGTGGCGAGACAAGGGCAAACAGATTAATAAGGAATGAGGCGAGCAGGACATCACGATAGATTGGCCAGGCATCGGATATAGCCCCCCAGAACCAGTGCCTGGATCTGACATTGATGACTTCGGGGGTACGATCATCAAATCGGTGCTCACGCTGTACAAAAATGGCGTGACCCGTGTACATAAGCTCCAGTTCCGCAATGCTGATGGAACGAACGCCCTCTTCGCCCGGTACGTGTATTTCAGCCTGCCCGGCAGCCTTATCCAGGGCCGTTAAGACACAGGCGTCATTATTTTTCAATAACAAGACGGATGGCAGAACTTGAGCGGGGATATCTGTGATCTGCCGGTCATTTATCCGTGAGGCGAAACCTGCACGCCTCGCGGCCCGGATGAACAGCTCGGGTGTCAGGCGGTTATCCACCAGGGGCAAACCTGCTCGCAAGGCATCAGCCGTAAACGGACGATGTTCGAGTTCTGTTAGCAGAATCAGGCAATCGAGCAGGATATCGGTCTGATTTGCCGTACTTTGCATATTTTCAGCTGTATTATTCATTAACCAGGACCGGCCACACATAAAGTAGGTTATCGTACCACTTTTAAGTGGCATTATAGTTCTTTGCTATAAGTTATTGTACATTAAAGCAAAGAGATACAATACTTGATGTTATCGGACAATTATCGGTAAGCTAAATAGCATATTTACAAAATCAGGGTCATTTCCATGCCTTATATAAAGCGGGACCAAAATCATCAGATAATCGCGTTATTTGCCGAGCCACCCTCCAAAGATGCTGAATATCTGCCCTCCAGTGACATCGATGTGATGGGGTTTTTGAACGGCAACCCCGCAGACCAGCATAGCATTCAGTTTTTGACCAGTTCGGATTTTGAATTAGTCCGGGTACTGGAAGACCTTATCGAGCTATTGGTGGATAAAAACCTGCTCCTGTTTACTGAGCTTCCCATCGCTGCACAGAAAAAACTGATACGGCGACGTAATGTCCGTCAAAACCTGAATGTAACCGGTAGCCTTATGATTGATGACAATGACATTCTATGACTGAATACCCTGTCATTAAATCCCTATAAAGCCTCTGGCCGCCCAATACCAAAGCCCTGCATCCCATCTATCCCCAACTCCTTGAGGACCATCATTTGTTCTTCGGTTTCGACAGATTCAGCGATGACTGTAATGTCAAGACTGTGAGCAACCTTACATAGAGAATCAACGAAGAACTGATCGTCCTTGTTAGTCGCAATATCAGTCATATAAATCCCTTCAATTTTTACGTAATCAGGTCGTAAGGATTGTAAATAACCAAATGTTGTCATACCACGACCAAAGTGATCGACAGCGAAACCATAGCCATGTTGACGTACAACATCGGCTAAAGGCTGAACGCGTTTTAGCTCACGAGCAACAACTGTCTCTGAAATTTCAAATACAATCGATTGTTTTGGTCGCCCTGCATTATCTAGTGCTGCATTCAACCAGGCGATGAAATCAAGATGATGCAATGATCCTTCTGAGATATTAATGGCTAGTTGAGTATCCACTGATGATTTAACCATTTCTGCGAGAACTTTTTTAATGACAACTTTATCAAGTTCTCGTGCCAAACCCATTTGCGTAACAACAGGGAGAAACATACCTGCAGTCCATAGCACTTCATTTGGCCCCGGTAGTCGCAACAGTATTTCCCGATGCAATAAAGAATCCCTGTTATCAGCACTGACGACCGGCTGTGCGTGCAAGACAATATTCTCAGATTCAATAGCTTCGCGCACAATGTCCTGCCATTCGCGACGTCCTGGCAGGCTTGATTCAGTTTCCTCGGGTGCCGCATAAACAGCCCAACTGTTCACTCCTTGTGTACGAGCTAATTGCAATGCATTATCAGAACGCGAAAGAATTTCACTGTATGTCATTCCAGAATGATACATCGCAAACCCAACATGACATACCTTATCTGTATCTAACATACCCGTTGTATGTAACCTCATCATTTCCAGACATAGCACATTAGCCAACTGGCTAGTCTCTACCTGGCTGATGTTCTCTAGCATCATGGCAAAATCACCACCAGCAAGCCTCGCGACGACTGTGCCGTCCATAGTGCCGGTACATTCTTCAAGAATCAGTGCTGCCATTTTCAGTATTTCATCAGCCGCATCAAATCCAAGACGCTGATTAATCCCCTGAAGATCATGGATATTCATGAGCAATAAAGCACCTTCATGGTCTTCATCTCTATCATTCAGAGAACTATTGAGTGCGGCATCAAAATAACGGCGGTTTTGCAGACCTGTCAGTCCATCCTGGAAGGCGAGATAGCGCATGCGTTCAGCTGAGTCAGACTGTTCTTCAAACATCTGTTTAACTTTACCCGTCATGAAGTTCATTGCACGTATCACATGACGCAACTCACGCGTGCGTGGTATTTCATCGATCTCATCAAAGCGACGTTCACTCACGGCAATCGCCTGTGCTTCCAGGCGAACCAGCGGATTCAGCAATACACGCACAGCCATGCCAGCAAGAATAATCAAAGCTGCGGTCAAGGCAGAGAACCACCAGAGCATATTAGTAATGGTTTGCCAGAGTGTCTGGTAGGCAAAGCCGGGATGGCTCTTAACATAAACCTCGCCAGCCTGATTCCAGCCAGACATAATGATAGCTTTTGCCTCCGGCGCATCTAGTTTGACCCACCTGATTAGCCATGCTGGAACACTATCCACTTTGACATCCATGTGCCTGCTCCAGATTGACTCACCATCAATGCGGCGTAATGTAACCTCTTCGTAATAACCTCTATCAAATATTGCATCGACCATCGAAATCATTGTAGAAGTATCATTATTCGCCATTTGTGGAGAAAGAGATAATCCCAGTGATGTGGCGGTATCCTGTGCATGCGATTCAAGCTGCGCGGCAAGGTAATCACGCGCGTTATGCACATTGACCACAACTGTTCCCGCAAACATAAGCATGCTTAGCAATATAATGACTATTACAATTTGTCTATAGAGAGTCATAATCCAAAGTTCCCATTTATGTCATGGTTCATCATATTTATTTTGATGCCTTCCTGTTAATCTCTTTCATACGCTGAATAACGTCCCCCCAACGGCTAACTCTTGATGAATCACCTACACGTACACCCCTTTCGCGTTCTTTTGCCAGCCAGAGTCCATTACCATTAAAACTGTATACCGGGACTAAATCACGGCGCATGGAAGCTTTCCGAATGTCAGCTACAAGGTTGTCAAGAATGAGTGGTTCAGATCCCGGGGTTTCAAAATAACTGAGCACCATATGAGCCTGGTTGAGCTTAATGGCCTTAACGTAAGTCATACGTAATTTTTTATCAGATATTCCTAATTCACGTAACGTGAAATATTTTGCCAACGTAAAGTCTTCGCAATCACCACCATTGGTTGAGAGAAATTCAATCGGGGTTGCCCAGTAATCTTTTTGCTTCCAATGCAAATCATCTGATATGAATCGAACCTGATTAAAAAAATCATTAACCTGCTTGAGTTTTACCTGGGTGGATTTATCTCTATTTTGTTGTATTAGATCATCCCATGAGACAAGGCGCTTACGTGCAACCGGCCCATACTCTTTTTCAACATAGCTGAGTATCTTTTCGTCTATCAGTACACTGCCAGCAATCACGACGGGCACGATGAACTGCAACAGCAGGATAATCCCGTGTAGGCGTCTGTTAACGATGTTCATAGTGTAAGCAAATTCGTATTATTCTCGCGTTAACCCGGCTACACATAAAACTCTTCATACCTCATGAAGTATACTTAATTTCACCAGTCTATCAAGGGCTTACATATGACCCAGGTCGTTTTCACAACTATCGATTTCTTTAACGGCTTTTTTGAAGCCGCCTCGCGAGTGACCTTTCAAGTTTTTAGTTATCTCGTTGAGATTATCCCTGCTGGATTGCTGATCTGTTGTGGGTAAAATATTATGGGTAGTCATTGTTTATCAGCTCTCCAAAAAAATCGCCCAACTGCATCAACAATTTGCCTAACAGCTGGGTGCCCGGCATCCATTTATAATGGCTAATGAGTCTGAAGAGGGTTTCTGGAAGCCCGGTATTGGTCTAATTCATTGTAATTATTGCAAAATCAGGGAATAGATTGGACCGCGTATTATTCAATGTCCCTATCAATTTACTGAAATATTGTAGCGCTTATACGTAAAGGTAATATGAAGAGGGGTAAGCAATACGTCATTGCCCACCACAGTGGCCTGTGCTGAACAGATACGGGAACGGAGGAGAACAGCCGAAACCGGCTAAATCCGGCTAGCCTGCAGGTCCACTGATACGCTTTCCCGGTTCTTTATCCGCTGGCTCTGCCATGTATCTATTTTATTCTTCATGGCGATTAACAACGCGAGTCCCATAAATGCGCCAGGTGGAAGGATGGCCAGCAAGAGTCCCTCGTAACCGGGCAAGACAACGATGGTTAACTGCGCTGCCCATTCACCCAGCATCAATTCAGCATTGCGGAAAATTGTGCCATAACCGATGATCTCACGGACGATTCCCAGTATAAGCAACACCAATGTAAAACCCAGTCCCATGACGATGCCGTCCAGCGTCGAGAGAATGACATTGTTTTTAGAGGCAAATGCCTCGGCACGACCAATGATGGCACAGTTAGTAACAATCAATGGCACAAAGATTCCCAGCACCAGGTAAAGATCGTGCAAGTGTGCGCTCATCAATAATTCGATAGCCGTCACAACACAGGCAATAATGATGACGAACATGGGGATACGTATCTCACTACGAAGCCAGCGACGTATAGATGCGACCAGCAAGTTAGTGATCGTCAGCGTGGCCATGGTCGCAACACCGAGGCCGAGACCATTGATGGCCGTTGACGAGACTGCCAGCAACGGGCACAAGCCCAGGAGTGCAACCAGTGCCTGGTTATTGTTCCACAAGCCTTGTTTTACTATATCCCGGTAAGGTGCATCACTCATTATCATGTCCTGTTATTGGCTGGCATCTTCACCGGCTTGTCGTTTATCTCGGCCGGTTCCGGGATGGAAAATATAAATTCACGATGTTTTTGGAAATAGTTCAGGGACTTGTGTACGGCACTGACAACGGCGCGCGGAGTAATGGTCGCGCCGGTAAACTGGTCAAATTCACCGCCATCGCGCTTCACTTTCCACCCTGCCGCACTGGGATTAGTGGATGATTTCCCGTCGAAACTCTCGATCCAGCTGCTGCGTTGAATTTCTATACTATCACCAAGCCCGGGGGTTTCACGGTGCCTGACTACGCGGACACCGGTTATTTGTCCTGTATAATCGATCCCCACGAGCAGGACGATAGGCCCGCTATAGCCATTCGGTGCAATGATGGTTAATGCCGCGGCCACAGGCCTGCCTGCCGCTCTGGCCCGATAGACGGTGCTTGGCGCACTGCTACCCAGCAATTCCTTGTCAGTGACTTGAATGCTGTCATTTAGAATATCGTTATCGTAGGTTTCAACCGGGATCACTGCATTCAGGCTGCGTAAAATCACCTGGCGTTCATTATGTTCAATATAAGGAACGGAATGCCGATTCACCAGTACCATCAATCCTGTCCCCAGTAGCGCGGAAATGGCTAATAACCCCCCTGTCACGAGGATGTTCCTGTATTTGTTACGGCTGACCATGACGCGTCCTCGCCCCATAAACACGGGGGGCTGTGTAATGATCGAGTAGCGGTACAGCCAGCCCTATGAGCAGGACCGCGAAGGCCACACCGTCCGGATAACCTCCCCAGGCGCGTATAGCAAAGGTGAGAAGGCCGATACCACAGCCATAGATAAAGCGACCCAATGGCGTTGTCGAGGCTGTTACGGGGTCGGTGGCAATGAAAAATGCACCGAGGATGCTGGCGCCGCCTAGTAAATGCAGTACCGGGCTTGCATACGAGTCGGCATCAAGCACAAAGCAGATGCCTGAGATAACAGCAATCGAAGCGAGCATTGCGAAAGGAATATGCCAGCTAATCACTTTTTTATAGATTAACCACAGCCCCCCAAGCAGAAAGCCGACATTCACCCATTCTGTACCAAGACCTGCGACAAGCCCAAACATGGGTGCACGACGGATCTCTTCAACGGTTTTGCCCAAACCGGTTTCTGTACGCAGATGGTCGAGTGGTGTCGCCATAGTGATGGCATCAAATGTCATCGCCCCGGGAAGCTTGTTGAAGAATGAATAGGTGACAGACTCAATAAAGCCAAGTGGCTGTTGCAACATTTCCAGTGGCACACTCCAGAGACTGAGTTCACGTGGAAACGACACCAATAACACGGCATACGCCGCCATAGCAGGGTTGAAGGCGTTATAGCCAAGGCCACCATAAAGGTGCTTGGCGGCGACAATGGCAAAAAAACTTCCCGTGACCGGTACCCACCAGGGCAGCATCGGCGGCAAAGCCAATGACAATAGTATTGCGGTCACCACAGCACTGCCGTCAAAAAGGTATTGGCGGATCGGGCGTCGCCGCAAAATCAACATGACAAATTCAAATACGATAGCACTGACCGTCGCGAGCAGAATGTTGACAATGATTCCCCAACCGAACATCAGCACATAGATCATTATGCCGGGAACCAGTGCATAAATGA
Organism: Sulfuriflexus sp.; assembly: GCF_032250955.1. Classification (NCBI taxonomy): domain Bacteria; kingdom Pseudomonadati; phylum Pseudomonadota; class Gammaproteobacteria; order Chromatiales; family Granulosicoccaceae; genus Sulfuriflexus; species Sulfuriflexus sp. The sequence goes on from NZ_JAVVES010000036.1 coordinate 11,677, forward strand.
CTTTACGCATCACCTGACCGACCGAATTTACCGACGGGATAAAAGGTGAACTGAGTACAGGTCTGGTTTCAAGTGATTGCATAATTCATCATCTCAGGCAGAAGCCTTTGCATCGTGCCCTGCTTCATCCACGGTTGATGCTACAGGTGGCTTTTTCTTTTGGCGCGCGGCGCGGCGTTGTGCCTTGCGTTCTTCCTGTTCCTGCTTTAGGCGTTCTAACCGGGCTTCCCTCGCCTGCGTACGCAGGCGCGCCTGATCTGCCAGTTTCAGCTTCAATTCCTGTTCGACCTTTTCTGTCTTTGCGTAACGAAAGTAATGAACCAGAGGAATCTTTGATGGACAGACCACCGCACAGCAGCCGCACTCAATGCAGTCAGTGAGATTGAAGTGTTCCAGCTTGTCAAAGTCCTTGCCACGCGAATGCCAGTACAGTTGCTGAGGCAGCAGGCCTATTGGACAGGCATTAGCACATGCGCCACAGCGAATACATGGCATAGTCGGTGCATCCATGTGTTCTATAGCCTCTTCCACGAGGATACAGTTGGTGGCCTTGACCACGGGGACTCCTGTATGCGGTAGCTCATGCCCCATCATGGGGCCGCCCATGATGATGTTATTGCGGTCAGCCTGATTGATACCGGCAGCTGCCAATAGATGCTCGACAGCTGTGCCGATCATGACATTGTAGTTGCCCGGTTGCTTGACCTGCGGACCGGTAATTGTCACCAGGCGCGATACCAGCGGCTTGCCGGCATAGATGGCATCGTATACTGCTGCAGTTGTGCCTACATTCAGGCACACTATTCCGACCTCGTAAGGCAGTCCGTGCTGGGGGACTTCCTCACCGGTTAGTACCTTGATTAATTGCTTCTCCCCGCCTGCAGGGAAGATGGTCGGGATCGCCACTACCTGGATGGTGTTGGTGCTGTCCAGCCCTGCTGCCTTTAATCTCTCAACAGCCTTGTTTAATGCCTCGATTGCCTCGGGTTTGTTGTCCTCGACTGCAATAATACATTCAGCAGGATTCACAAGCTTTCTCAACAACAGTATGCCGCGAATGATCTCTTCTGGACGAGTGCGCATCAGGACATCATCACAGGTAATATAGGGTTCGCATTCAGCACCGTTAATGACCAGGGTATCAATCGGCCGGGTCGGCTTGAGTTTCGCAGCAGAAGGAAACACTGCCCCGCCGAGGCCGACGATACCCGCTTCCCTGATGCGGCTGCGCAGTTCACTCGCGGAAAGTGTATTGGGATGTACACAGGGTTCAATATCCGGGTGCCATTTATCCTCACCATCGACTTCTATGACTACGCAGGTCTCGGCTATGCCGGATTTGTGCGGCACGGGATGCTTATCAATACTGATCACCGTCCCGGATGTTGAGGCATGCACCGGGGCACTGATAAAGGTATTGGACGCTGCTATCAACTGTCCTTTGTGGACATAGTCGCCAACGTTGATAACCGCTTCTGCTGTCTCCCCGATATGCTGCCTTAAGGGTATGGTGACATGTGCGGGTAATGCCAGTTGCCGTATGCCGGTGTTATTCGACAGTGCCTTGAAACCGGGTAATTTAATGCCACCCCTGAAACGCCATAATTTCTTCATGCTGCACGCTCTTCATCAAGCGAGGCCGGCTTCGGCCACTTCCAGGAATGAATATTTGGTTCCACGGCGCGCATAACGATACAGTTGTCTACCGGGCAAAGTGGCGGCAGACAGAGCTCACAACCCGTGCAGTAAGTATCCAATACGTTATGCTTGTGTTTGGCCGCTCCGACAATGGCATCGACCGGGCAAACCTGAACACATTTGGTGCAGCCTATACAGGTCTCTTCATTTATAAGCGCGACCATAGGTAGCCCCTCGTCGCCCGTGCCGTTTTCGGGGTTGAGTGGTAACGGGTCACGTCCCAACAAATCGGCCAGCGCCTGAACACCGGCTTCGCCTCCTGGCGGACACTGGTTGATATCTGCCGTATTGGCGGCAATCGCTTCAGCATAGGGCCGGCAGCCGGGATAACCACATTGGCCACACTGGGTTTGCGGCAGAATGCCGTCAATTCGGTCGACGACCGGATCTCCCTCAACGTGGAAGCGAATGGCGATAAAGCCAAGGATGATGCCAAAGCCCAGGGCCAGAATTGTAAGTATCACGATAGCCATGATTTCCTCCCTACCCCATCCCCGCAAAACCCATAAACGCCACTGACATAAAGCCCGCCGTGATCAGACCAATGGGCGCACCCTTGAATGAGTCGGGCACATCAGATATTTCCAGCCGCTCACGGATGGAGGCAAACAGTACCATTACGAGGGTAAAGCCGACCGCGCCGCCAAAGCCGTACAGGAGTGATCTGATGAAATCGTTGTTCTCCTGAACATTGAGCAGCGCGATGCCCAGAACAGCGCAGTTCGTTGTGATCAGCGGTAGATAGATGCCAAGGACGCTATATAGAAGCGGCCCCGTTTTATGCATAATCATCTCGGTAGCCTGTACAATGGCGGCTATCAACAGGATAAAGGTCACTGTCTTCAGATAGCCGAGGTCGAAAGGCTGCAGGAGATATTTATCTGCCAGGTAGCTGGACATCGATGCCAGCGTCAATACAAAGGCGGTGGCCATGCCCATACCGACGGCAGTACTTAGCTTCTTCGACACCCCCATAAATGGACAAAGGCCGAGAAATCGCGACAGGACCATGTTGTTTACGAATATGGTGGTAAAAAGCAGTGTCAGGTACTCGGCCAAGTCCGCCTCCTGTTTAAGCCAGCACAACGTGCAATTTCATCGCTCCAGGTATTGGAGCTTGCCGGTTACGTCAACCCAGTCATCAGCATCAGACAAGGGCTCCTTGGCCTCATTGATGCCCGGCCAGACCTTGGCCAGTTCTGCATTCAAGGCGATATATTCGCTTTGCTCCGCCGGCACATCGGCAAGCAGGAAAATTGCCTCGGCCGGACATTCCGGGACACACAGCGAACAGTCGATACAGGTTACCGGGTCAATGACCAGAAAATTCGGTCCCTCACGGAAACAATCATCGACCGGGCAAACATCTACACAGTCGGTAAATTTACATTTGACGCATGCGTCACCAACAACATATGCCATGACTCTACTCCACTACTGGTTAGTATTAATTTGCTCAATTGCCCACTGCACAACCTTACGCACATCCGGGTCAACATCATCAGTTGCCGCCTTCAGGAACGGCAGTGCATTTTCTGAGCCGATTTGCCCGAGAGCGGAGGCGGCTTCCTTGCGAAGATTACTGATGTTGTAAGACAGGGCCTGACCAAGCACATCGACAGCGGCCGGGTCCTTCAGCTTGCCGAGACTTGCCGCTGTTTTGACCCTGACCTGCCAATATTCATCGTTCATGGCATCTATAAGCGCATCCAGGGCCGAGGCCTGTCCAATCTTGCCGATCACAAAGGCCGCTTCCTCGCGAACCTGCCAGTTTTCATCACGTAAGCCGGTAATTAACGTTGCGGCAGCTTTTTCTGTCTTGCTAAAGATGAGTGAACCCATGGCTACCCGTCGGACCTGTTCATCGGCGTCATGACAGGCGGCATTCATGAGCGCGAGCAGGACATCATCTGTCTTCAGATAAGCGAGCACACCAACCGCCTCGCGTCGGACAGCGGCATCTGGATGTTCAAGGTTGTCGAGTGCAACAGCCTTGGCCTCGGGTTTTCGCAATGGGCGCAGCGCCCTGAGACTGGATGCCTTGACGAAGGCATCGTCGCTTTTTACGGCTTCCAGAAAAACACCGCCACCATCATCATTTCTGTTCTCTGCAAGCACTTCTGCTGCCGCCTCGCGAACTGCTTTATCACTGTCAGCCAGAGCAACCACCAGCGCTTCAGCAACAGCTGCGCCGGTAAACTCATCCATGACCCGGGCAGCTTCTACCCGCACGCCCGCATCGCTATCAAAAACAGCCTTGACAGCCAGCGGTATGGCATCTTCATCATCGATTTCACGCAGATCCATAACCGCGACAGCACGAACTTCTGCATCATCATCGCTGAGTCGCTCAAGAAGATCGGAAAGATCGGGGGCTTCATCAAACATTAAACTCATAAAATATCTCCGTTTCTATCTTAGCAAATAGGGAATTTCTACCCTGACCGCATCTTTCGGGCAGTCGGTCTCGCATGGCAGGCAATACCAGCACTCGTCATATTTCATGTAGGCGGTGCTCTTGTCATCGGCAATCACGAGGACATCCAGGGGACAGACATCTACACAAACGGTACAGCCTTTATCTGCGATACAGGCATCTGCATCGATGGTCACAGGTACGCGTGTTAAATTATTGGCTAATGGCATGTTGGCACTCCTTACGCTTCGGCCGTGGATTTATTGATTCTCAGCTTGTTATAAGCATCTTTTTCTTCTGCATCCAACTGGACGATATACGGTTCGATTTCTCTCGTCGTACATGTCGGCAAGCCGTCTGCACCTTTGATAGTCTGCACGTGACAATGCCACTTGTTGTTGTCAGTATCCGGATAGTCAACACGGTAGTGATAAAGCCCCCATCGACTCTCGGTCCGGAACATGGATGAAACAGCTGCCATCTCGGCGCAATCCAGGATGAACTGTACCTCCATAGCGCGCATTAGCTCATGCGGGTCACTTGCCTTAAGACTGACCAAATCTGCACGGATCTCAGCAAAACGCTCCATGCCGATTTCCATCTTTTTAGTGATCTTGGGTGGCTGCAGGTAGTCGTTAACCAGGCGCCGGATCTTGTACTCCATCTGTGCAGGCGGAATGCCTTCCTTAATATTCAGTGGCGCCAGTACGCGCGCCTTCTCGGCAGCGATTTCGGTTTCATCAATCTCGGCATGCTCATGCTCTGCACAGTATTCAGCGGCATCCTCACCGGCGATCGCACCATAAACAAATGCCCCCAGCATGTAATTGTGAGGTACTGAACCACAGTCACCTGCTGCATACAGTCCGGGCACTGTCGTTCTGGCGTTTTCATCCGTCCAGATACCCGAGGCACTGTGACCACTGCAGAAGCCGATTTCCGATATGTGCATCTCAACCATTTTTTCACGATAGTTGGTGCCCCGACGTTCGTGGAAACGACCACGGCTCGGGCGCTCATTGGAGTGCAGGATCTCTTCTATCTCCTCGATCGTTTCCTCAGCCAGGTGGTCAACCTTCAGGAAAACCGGGCCATTGCCGCCTTCCAGTTCCCTGAAGAACTCCAGCATCATCTGTCCGCTCCAGTAGTCACATTCAATAAACCGGTTGCCCCGCGCGTTGGCAGTGTAACCACCCATCGGCCCTGTTACATATGCACAGGCCGGACCGTTATAGTCCTTGATGAGCGGGTTGATCTGGTAGCATTCAAGACCGCTCAGTTCTGCGCCAACATGGTAGGCCATACTGTAACCATCGCCCGCGTTTGTTGGGTTCTCGTAAGTGCCGAACAAATATCCTGATGTCGGCAAACCAAGTCTGCCTGCGGCACCGGTGCAGAGAATCACGGTCTTGGCCTTGATGACGGCGGTTTCAGCCGTGCGCGGATTCAACAAGAAGGCACCTGCGATCCTGCCATCCTTGCCCTTGAATAATTTTGTCGCCATGAACCTGTTAATTACCTGGACACGCTTCTTGCGTAACTGTCTGTACAGGACCTTTTTCATGTGATGCCCTTCAGGCATGGGAAGCACATAAGTTCCTATATGATGAACTTTCTTGACGTTATAATCGCCAGTCTCATCTTTTTCGAATTTAACGCCCCAATCGTCCAGCTTATTGATCATGTCAAAGCTTCGTTGCGCATAAGCCATCACCGTCTTTTGATTAACGATTCCGTCATTGGCGACAGTAATTTCTTTTACATATTGTTCGGGGGTGGCATGGCCCGGAATCACGGCATTATTCAGTCCATCCATACCCATGCTGATACAACCACTGCGTTTTACGTTTGCCTTTTCCAGTACAGCCACACTTAATTCTGGATTCTGCTCCTTGGCACGTACTGCCGCCATTGGGCCTGCTGTACCTCCGCCAATAACCAGAATATCGACTTCTAATATTTCTTCTGCTGCGGTTCTATCATTCATAGTATTATTCCCGATTTGTTGCTAAATAAAGTTATTGCCGATCGACACGCAACTGATATTGAAATGCGTCACCTCGATATGACAAATATTCAAAATCAATTGGGTCACCATCTTTAGAAAATACCAAACGCTGAATTCTCAATATTGATGCACCGCTATCGATATTGAGATGTTTGGAAACGTCTTCACTTGCTGACACCGCTTCGATTTTCAGGTCGGCATGACCGAGACCGATACCGAATTCATTTTCAAGTAAAGGAAAAATATCCTGCGTCATATCGCGGCCCAGGAGTTTTTCGCCTATCTCAAGGGGAAAGAAACTGTTATCTATTGAAATAGGTTCGCGGTTCAGATAACGGATTCGCTTTAATTCGACCACTTTATTACCACGGCTTATGTTGAGTGCTTCAGCTACTTCCGGGGCTGCGCGTGTTTCCTGAACCTCGATTACCCGTGTCGATGTTTCATAACCCTGCGGTGTCATCGCCTCGCCAAAACCCTGCAGGCGCTGTATGTCCTGCACGGCTTTGGGTCTCGACACAAATGTGCCCTTGCCCTGAACACTGAATACCAGGCCATCCGTATGCAGGTCTCTCAAGGCCTGGCGGACCGTGATTCGACTCACCCCATAGACCTTCATCAATTCACTTTCGGACGGCAGTCGCTCATGGGCGACATAGTCCCCCTCAAGGATGCGTTGCTTCAGGGCCTCCTTGATCTGTGCATACAAGGGTTGTACGGATTCGTTCCGAATCGTCTTGGTCTTGTCTTCTTTTGTGCTCATATCAGTGGTCTCATCAGTACATGTTATAACATGTTATTATAAGCATCATTTCCTATGGGTCAAGTCTAATTTCAGGTCGTTGAGAATGATAAACGATTCATGTCTATCGCACTGTTTTTATGGGTTATTTCAGACGTTCTCATAAAGACGAAGACTCCGCGTTGCGTACTAATCCGGGCAGTTCTTGTCTAGCCAAAAATGCAGCCAGATGATTGATCTCGTCGACTGTAGCAGGTTTGCGATGGCCTGCATTTGCGCCGTTCGATCATTACTACGCGTGCCTTTTTTGAATGCATTGAGCTGTGCAGCCAGGTAGCCCTGATGCTGCCCGGACAACCGGGGAGTCGCAGTAGCCGCCTCCCCTTCTACCAGGTGACAGCTGACACAAGCAGGCAAAGCACGCGCCGGGTCACCACGCATGAAAAGGTGCTGTGCCACCTGCCTGCCAGCAGCCGGTTGCAGACTGTACGGTAGCGGGATGGGAACCTGTTGGCTGAAGTATTCTGCGACGACTTTGATTTCCTGCTCAGAAAGGAGTTCTGCGGTGGCCTGCATAACGCCCTGGCGGCGCCCGGAACGAAAATCTTGTAACTGTTTAATCAGATAGGCGGGGCGCTGCCCTGCGAGACGGGGAAAGTCCTGCATACGTGAATTGCCATCATACTCATGGCAATATCCACATTGCTCGTAAGGCGCCTGGTCCCGGGTATCAATAGTGCCCGCACTGGCAAGCCCCGTGGCGACCAGCATTGCTGCCAGTAGTATCGATTTATCAATTGCCGTAGTTTTATATGTCATGCGAATCAGCTGATCTTGTCGGCGAAAAGGCGGACAAACTCGGAAAACTGTTCCGAAACCAGTGCGATATCCATGGGCGGATGAAATTTCGCGGTTAACTGTCCGGCTGGATCAATAAGATAGACTTCTGCGCTGTGCTGCACGCTGTAGTAACCATGCTTATCCCTGGAACCATAACGGTGAAAGGCCCCGAGCTGTGTTTCAAAGGCCGTAATGTCTTCTTCCCTGCCGGTCATACCGATAAACGAGGGGTCAAAATAGGTCATGTATTCGGTGAGATGTGCCTGCGTGTCCCTCACCGGGTCAACACTGACAAACAGGAATTGCAGATTATCGGCGTAATCAGGATTCATCATAATGTCTTTTCTAATGAGTCTTAACTGCGATAATGTTGCCGGGCATATATCAGGGCAATTAGTAAAACCGAAAAACAGGAAAGACCAGTGGTTTTCAAGTCGGCCAAGGTTGACTTCCTGCTGATTGTGGTCAGTAAACACAAAGGCCTGTAATGGCTGCGGCGGATTGATGGCGACACCGTGCAATGTCGCCGGTATTTGCTGATCCCTGGCTACCTCAAGCATAAATATAAAGGATGCAAGAAGGATGCAGGTCAGCAGTAATACCCACGTCTTGTAGCTATTAATGAAAGTTCTTGTCTGTCCTTGCGCGATGTTTTTCATAATATAAAGAGCCTGGACAAGAGCCCCGTTATTTCTTGCTGCCTTGTTGTTCAAAGGCACGGATAGACTCAGTGCGGATCAGGTCCATACATTCTCTCTTGGTCCTGATATATTCCTCGCTGGTCACCATGGCACTCGTACGCGGTCGGGGTAATTCAATCTTGATATCGGCGATTAGATGGCCCGGACTGGCGCTCATAACAACAACACGATCACCAAGGAAGACGGCTTCATCAATATCATGCGTCACGAAAATTACGGTAATGCCGAATTCTCCCCAAATCTGCAACAGATTTTCCTGCATCATGGCACGGGTCTGGGCATCGAGCGCACCGAAAGGCTCATCCATGAGCAATACATTCGGGTAGTTGGCAAGGGCGCGAGCTATGCCAACACGTTGTTTCATGCCGCCGGAGAGTACACTCGGGTAACGGTTTTCATAAGCACTAAGACCGACCATTTCTATAAAGGTACGGGCCGTGCTTCGCGCCTCGGTTCTGCCCTTTCTGGCCATCAATGGGCCAAATGCAACATTATCGCAGACCGTTTTCCAGGGGAATAAGGAATGCTGTTGAAAAACCATGCCTCGATCCAGACCGGGTTTAGTGATGTTCACACCGTCCAGCATAGCGGTTCCCGATGTTGGTTTTACAAAGCCAGCCACTGTATTCATCAAAGTCGACTTGCCGCAGCCGGATGGACCTAACAGGCAAACAAACTCGCCGGGTTTGATATCCAGAGTGGCATCGTTAACTGCGACCACGCCGCCTCCGAATTCAACAGAGACATTTTTGATTTCTACATGACCCTTGTCGGCCTCATATTTGTTGGTATGTGTCGGCGCCAGCGGTGGCAGAATATCTGTTGGCATTGAACTCGGGTTTTTTTCTTGCAAAGTTGTGTCAATCATGAGTTTTGCACCTGCAATTGTTATTCATAAACGTGAGGGTTCATTCAGGATGTGAGCTGCTTATATCGGTAGCCATCGCAAGTGAGCGAAGTTGAACAACGATAATCCATACCATTATGGCCAGACCACCGATGGTAAGTAGCTTGCCAAGTGGTTCCAGCCATAGTGCCAGTGAGGCGCTCATGCCCAGCATAGCCAGGGCAACGACCCAGGAAGGAGTCGCGCAACACACAACCCAGGTAAGGGTTGCACTGGTCAGGCTTATAAAGAGGGTTCCTGTGCCAGCTGCCGCATAGAGTGATTTGTCATTTTTCATTGCACAGGACTGGCTCTGTTTATACAACGTCAGAACGGTGAAGATGCCCAGCAAATTACCCATTAATAACACCAGTAGCATCTTTGGCGGGATTAACATAAAGCTCCAGGTGGCTATACCGTAATAAAGCGGATTTTTATAACCCGTTTCAAACCACGGTTCGTCTATCATGATGGGGATTGCATCCAGCAGGGATGGCGTGCCTTCAAGAATAAGGCCATAGGTGCCAAATACATCATGAAAAACAACGTAATTTGGAATCTCACCAAAGCGGGCCATTGTTACCAGTAACAAACCGGAATAATAGAGAACAACAAAACCTATACTGACCAACAGCAGGATTCGCCAGTGCCTTCTGACTGCATAGGCTGTTATTTCGAGATAGCCGGCCATTAGTCCTTATGCTCCTGCCAGCGAAGTGCCGGTTTTGAAGCCTGTTTAACCAGCCAGGTGGATAAAGTCCCCAATCCGCCAATTGTTAACATACCAATGATGATGTTGGGATATTCGACCAGGGTGTAGGAGTTCCAGGTAAAATAGCCAATGCCATATTGTCCACTGATGATTTCACCAGCCAGCAATGAAAACCATGAAACGCCCATGCCAATAGCAAGGCCGGCCATGATGCTCGGCAAAGCACCTGGCAACACCACGTGCCACATTATGGCGCGACCACTTGCACCCAGTGATTTGGCTGCCCTGATGAGCGACTCTGGTGTTTGTTCCACGCCATGAACCGTATTCAGGATAACGGGGAAGAATGCACCAAGGAATGTAATGTAAATGATGCTCGATTCTTCTGTCGGGAAGGCCAGAATAGATAGAGGTATCCATGCTACGGCAGGTATCGGTCGAAGGATCTCGATATAGGGCATCATAATGTCAGAGAATATTTGTGAGCGCCCCATGAAAATCCCCAAAAACATACCGAGCAACGAGGCAGAGGTGAAGGCGATAATGATCCTCTCAAGACTGACCGTGATATGTTTATAATATTCTTGTGACCCCAGCAGCTTCACGAAATGCTCCCAAACCACGACCGGTGTCGGAATATTCTGAAAACTGATGACAAAGTTTACCTGGTATGCGGATAATATCTGCCAAAGGATAATGGCGCCGACGATGGCGCAGCCACGGACAAAATAGCGATCCCAGGGCAAATCCCGCACCCCGGTGAAAAGTCGACTTTCTTTATTGCCTGATGAATGCCCGCCTGTTTCCCTGGCATTTATTTCATCTGTTGTCTTGGTATCCTGAATATTGTCTGCAGTCCCGGTTGCATTACTTTCAGGCACATCTAAAGACGAAATCGTGTCCTCTTCTTTAGGGGTCGTTACTGACCAGGTGTTCATGAAATTCTCCAGTTCTTGAGCTTTCTTGATGAAACCTTAAGGTTGATAAAATGACCGGCAACCATGCCGGTCATTTTATTTCTCCTGTTATTAATCCAGCTGGGCCAGCTTGCTGCTCTTGTCTGTATCCAGTGCCATGATTTCACCACCTGCAGATGCAGTAAATTTCTCGGCATCGACTTTTCTCATAAACGAGGTGATCTCACCGTCATCAGCTTTCACATAGGTGGCAATCTTGCCGAAGATCTTCAGCCCGGTGCTATGATCGTAGACATATGAAGCGCGCAGAGTCCCGTCTTTTTTGAACTTTTCAAAATCGGCAAGCATCGCAGCCACGCTGGCATAACTGATTATGCCTTTATCCGTGTGCCATATCTCCGCTGGTGAAAGTTTCATGTTCTCTTCCTCGGCTATATAGGTAAAATTCAATTCCTTGTCATAATCAATACCGAGCTGTTTGTATGCCTCGCGGATATAGCCATCGTAAATCCAGTGATCGAAATCCAGTGGTGGGATGTTCTTTTCCTTGACGAGAACAGTATGATCAAATTTCAGTGCGTCTATCCACTCCGGCTTGATGGTTGGATCGAGCGTTAATGCGCCACCCTTGCTAAAGTACAGATACTGAACCTCACGTTCTATGCCGGTCCATTTTTCCAGCAGCGTAGCGGCCTGTACCGGGTCTTTATGCACCCAGTTCCCTGCCTCAACCACGGCCTTCATGAAAGCAACTACGACTTCAGGATATTTCTCGGCATAGTCCTTGCGCACAACGACTCCGTGCAGATACGGCACGCCAGCTTCACTACCATCGAAAATCTTGCGGCCGGTGCCACGAAATTCCATGATTTCTGACCAGGGACAAAAGTCACCATGTGCATCAATCTTGCCTTGAGCGATATTGGCTGCGCCTACTGGTGGACTTTGATTCTTGAGCGTGTAGTCATCCTTTGACATACCGATGTCCTGCATAGCCTTCAATGTCATACCCCAGGCGGCACTGCCGACAGGTACTGAAATTGATTTGCCCTTCAGGTCTGCCAGGGTCTGGACATCAGAATCGACAGGTACAACAACCGCATTGCCAGAGCCGCGTTGGTTATAGCCTGTACCCGCTATATACAAGGTTTCCAGGCTGTTGGTTTCCTGGAATTTGGCGCCGTTAACAATCAGCGGATAATCTCCCATTACCCCAAAATCAAGTTTATTAGCCAGCATCTGATTGGTGATAGGCGAACCAGAAGAATAGTCCTTCCAGTTAAACTCATATTTCACATCCTTGTACTTGCCTTCAGTAGGAAGGTATTTCTGTATCAGAGCCAGTTCCTTGAGAATAATCCCTGCTGAATAAGTATCTGTGCATTTACTTTGGTGTCCCACGGCAATGCGAATGGTCTCTGCACTTGCGAAACCACTGCTGCCGATGGCCAGCGCAAGCGCTATAATGAGCTTGTGTTTCATTGTTTTCTCCCGGTTCACTAATCTTGAATTAAGTAATGCTTACCGCATGTTGCTATTCAATAAGCATGACTTGTTATAACGTGTCATACGCACTACACACATACAGTTGCAGGATGTGTGCCACACCAATATTCAAGTGGCTTAAATCGTGGTACCCAGTGGGTTTACAGGCTAAACAGGAGAAGCAAAAAGCAGATAGAAGTTATTTGAAATAACAAAAACATGGGTCATTATGGTGCAATCCCTTGCAGATACGCACTAAGAGCAAGCAATCAGATTCGACGAAGTGCTGTAATTTCAATACAACTCATGGCTGTAATAAGACTGTATAAATACCCTTGAAAAGGACATCGAAGCAACTAGATTGCAGCTGACACCGGCCGGTATATTTCAATCCGGTCACCGTCTTTAAGAACCTCGGTCAAGGGCTTGAGCGAACCGTGAATACCGACCTTGTTGCTGGCCAGATCGACATCAGGACATTGCTCGAGGATACCTGACATGATGATACCGTCTTCGATAGTGGCGCCCCTGGCCAGTTGGATAGCCTGTATGATCTGCACTTCAGTATCAGCATACACAACCTCTATGCTCAGTTTTTTTGGGTCGCCAAGGTCTGCCATCATTAACTGAAATTCGTCTTCGGTAAGATTTTCATATTCCTTCCCCGATTCGTCGAGGTGTGCCTTAATCCCGGTTTCCAGTGTTCGCAGTTGATCTTGCAGGTCGGTTTCCTGTGCCTGTAATTGCTTGAGCTGTTCACGCAATTGGTGTGACTGGTTGATGAGTTCACGTAATTCCATATTTAGCCTCTTATCAAGTGTCTATATCCTGGTTCAGGAAAAACTATAGCCTTTAGCGGGGGCTCTTAAAACATATTCCTTACGCAAGTATATTTATCATTACTCGATAAATCGAGCAAATGAAGATGAGTACTGTTCTGCAAAACCGTCTCCCTGTCTGATAATGAAAAATGCTGCTATTGCATGTGCTTCAGTAAATTGTTGGGCCTTTTCAGGCCCCATGACCATCAGGGCGGTAGCGAGTGCATCCGCCGTTGCCGTAGATTCATGAATAACCGTAACTGAGGCTAATTGGTGGGTAATCGGCCGCCCCGTGCCCGGATCAAGCATATGTGAATAACGATGACCGTTTTTTTCAAAGTAGTTACGATAATCACCTGATGTCGCCATGGCGGCACTGTTCACTTTCACAGCATGCTGAACAACACGGCCCGTAAACTGCGGTGATTCTATGCCGATCTTCCAGTTCCGGCCTCCAGGCTTATGACCCTGGGCACGGAGTTCACCGCCGATCTCTATCAGATAGTTTTTTATGCCATGCCCGCTCAGGTAATCGGCAAGTCTGTCCACGGCATAGCCCTTGGCAATGGCAGAAAAGTCTATATAGATATTCCTATCCTTTTTTACATGATTAGTATCAGGCCTGATGAAAATATGCTGCATACCGGTTCGCAGCATCGCTTTTTTGATATCGCCGTCATTCGGAATGGTCATAGTCTGAACACCCGGACCAAATCCCCACAAATTGACAAGCTGACCCAGAGTGACATCAAACTTACCATCTGTCTGCTGACTGATAGCTAATGCCAGTTTTAATACCGCGGCGGTTTCATCTGAAAGCCGGAACCATTTACCAACCGGTGCTTGATTAAATCTCGATAATTCCGAACCCGGATCCCAGGTGGACATCAGCTTATTGATAGCTTGTAGATTACTTTCCAGTCCTTCGCCCAGTTCCTTGTAATCCAGGTTCGTGCCGTCATCAATTACCTGGACACTATAAGTGGTGCCCATTGTTTTACCATTCAGAATCTTGATCGCGGGCTTTTCTGCTGCCGAACATGCAAAGAGCACTATGCTGATGCACAATAAAAATAATGCTTTTTGATAATTCACTAATAATTGTCTATGCATGAATTTTTCCCCGTCAGTCTTTATGTCTTGCCAAACATCATCAATACGCCTACACCGCCCAACAGGGTCAGGGTCGCAGTGCGAAACATGGCTTCCGAGACTTTGCCAAACATCTTCCCCCCTGCCCACGTGGCAATGATGAACAATGGCAGTAACCATGCGGTGAAACCGATAATCTTCGCTGTCACGATGTCGTGAAAAAGAAAAGTTATTAATGCAATTACCGTGCTGAATACGAGAAAAACAATCATGCTGGCACGTGCAACGCCGGAAGTGTATGTTCCTGACAGATAATAAAAGATCACCGGCAAGCCGCCGAGACTGGTAGCCCCGCTAATCAAGCCACTACTGAAACCGGTGATCATGGCCACATGACCCTGTTTATCTTCGCCTTTGTAACGCCAGCCTGTCGCCATTACAAAGACACTCAGCAGCACCAATGTCGCTATTGCAACACGCATAATCTCAACATCGATATTTATCAACGCCATTGCACCGATGGGAACAGCAAGGCTGGCCATCAATGACATGGGAACTACACTACGCCAGTGGCAACGTGACAGTGCCCCTGGTAACAGCTGAATAGCCGGGGTCAGTTTGAACCTCCCCCAGTTTAACGGACACTTTTAATCAGAGACAATCGTCTCCCAAAGGAGTGTC